>CAITZE010000412.1 GCA_903896775.1 uncultured bacterium | reverse complement strand
TGGGGGATCGTCTAACGGTAGGACCGCGGACTCTGACTCCGCTAGTCTAGGTTCGAATCCTAGTCCCCCAGCCAACCTTTCCACTTCTAACCCACACTCGCGGACGGTGCGCTGAAATCCCGCGCTTTGCAGGGCTTTTCGCGGGTAGTGTGGGTCGGATTATTCTCCGACCCCTTCCCATCCGCATTTTGCCACGTTTTAGGGCCGATTTTCTCCGGAGTGGGTTTTGGCACTCGCATTGTTGGCTGGAGTGCCGCATTCCGGCTGAATTCCTTGATAGATATTGCGCAGCAACGTTATGCCAGCGGCATTGGCGATCCATGAAATCTATGGATTGGAGAATCCCAAAACCTGCCGCTGAGCAATCCATTCAATGGGAAGCGGTTTGAGGAGTTGTTCCACTTTCAGATCCCGCGGCTGGCGACCATCCAAGATCGCTTCGGTGATATCGGGCGCGAGAAAAGCGAGTGGGAGAACCTGACCCACATATGAACGGTGGACCTTCTCGTCTATGGCTATCTCACTCATGGATTTTCCGGCGCAGAACTCCTTGTTCCATTTGTGAGCGCGGCCGATCATTTTGACCATGCCGGCATGAACACATGGTTGGGTTTCACTGAGATCGGTCGGACTAATCAGCATTTTCCCCGACCTGCCAGATTTCTTGATACGCACGGGCACCTTTATGAGCAGTGAAGGCTCATCTTCGAGCTGTTCAATCGGTTTGGACAGGGCGAGTGTTTTTCTCAGGACGGCGCTATTTATAGCGATCTCCACAAATTCCGGCGTCACCGTAACTTTACTCAAAATGGGTTTGGTGCCGTAGCTTGCGGACTCATCTCCGCGAAGCTGAATAACAAACTTATGGGTCGCAAGGACAACCGCTTGTTTGATCTTGGGATCGCACGCATCGGGCGATCAAAACCATGCACAATGATTTGCCCACGACCTCGGAAGAGTTTCGCGGCGATGTCATTGCGAGTGGCTTTGTCGGCCGTAGCCGTGAACGCGGAAATAACGCTATCGGGAAATAAGTCCGGCAGCCGCGACAATTGCTCATAATCGGGACGAAAACTGGCGCCCCACTTCGAAATACAATGAGCCTCGTCGACTACAAACATTTCGGGCCGGAGCGCGACAAGGGCAGTGACCATTCGCTCCGTCATTAACCGTTCGGGCGAAAGGTAAAGTAGCTTTACACCGACTTTGACCTTTTGCCATTCGTCGACGTTTTGCTCGCGCGAGAGTCCGGAATGAATACAGGCAACCTCGACGCCGTTCGTGCGAAGCGCTGCGACCTGATCATCCATGAGTGCGAGCAAAGGCGAGATGACAACCGTCAAGCGGCCGCCCATCAAGGCGGGGATCTGATAGCAAATGGATTTGCCCGCACCCGTCGGCATTACTGCGAGTACGTTATGCCCGGACGTGAGCAACGCAATAATTTCTTCCTGGCCGGATCGAAATTCGTTGTAGCCAAAAACGTCCTGCAAAAGCTGTTGCGCGGGCTTCATTTAATCCAACAAATATTGCCCGTAGAGGCCCGTGATGGCCTCCCAGAGGCACGAAATTCCACCCCATCAATGTCAGTCTGTTGCGACACCGTCATAGTGCTTTTTTTCCAACGGGGACTGAAAATGACGTGTGAAAGTGACAAAGAATCCCGGAAAACTGTCTCTAAGCTAGAGCGCACTAAGAAGCGACACAAGTCCACAATAAAGCATGTTATTAATCTTCCTTTGCCCATCGTCTACACGCGCCGCTGGCGCTTCTAAATTGTCGGACTAGAGATCTTGGAAAAACGACGTATGCGGAAATGGGCTCTGTATGTGAGCGCGCTTAGCGCTGCGATGACTAGCTCAATGGGCAGCGTTAATGCGGCCGAGACCACGCCTGATGGCTTTGAAGCATTAGACGCAAGCGCGGCTGTCAACCTCATGCGCGGCATGACGCAACAAGTTTTTGGGCCCATGCTTCAGGAGACCGAAGAAACGGCCTTTAGCAACGATCCTATTCTGCCGACTAAGCTTACGGTCTCGATAACCAAACCTCTCACTGGCTGCGAAGACAGCGCCCAAGCACCCTGCAAAATCATTACGGCCTATATCGAAACCTCGAATGTAGACGCGCCGCAATTTGGGCTTCGCACCAAGCCGGCCTTTGGCTGGACCACCGAAGATGTCTACGAATACCCTAAAGGCAAACTGCCGCACTGCATTTTGGTCCAGTTAAAAGAGGAGATCCGCAGCAAAGGTCGCGGACCTGAAGGCGCATGGCCAACTCAACAAACAGCGGCTTGCGTCACTGACGCTGGCCAAACCGAGACAGCCAATTTCGACGGCGACGTCACGCCACTCACCGATGCGGAAGGCGCAATCGCGCGTCAGGCGCCGGCGCTGATGGCCAAGCGTCCAGATGCACCTTGGTCTGCGGGCTTTATCAACAGCGGAACGCGCGCAAAGAATTGCAAAGAGACTAATTCAATCCCGGCATGCAGGTCCTTTGTTGTTGGATTGGTATCCGATGAGATGGGCCGAGGCTTTGCTTTTCGCTCGCCGGTGGGTTTTGCAATGAGACAGGTCGGCATAAAGACTGTCCTTAACTCCAACGGAACGCCCCGCTGCCTTGAAATCACATTCGAAGAGCAGCTTCGAACTCCAGCCAGCGACAATCCAAGCGCCAACTGGCCCACTCGCAAAACAGTTGCTTGTATCTCTCCTGAAGGCTTTGTCTCCCAGAACTAAACATAAGCCGAGAACCCTAGGGAATGACGTTGTTCAACCACCATGTCTATCGCCTGATGACTTAAATCGGCTAATAGCCTCGTCAGGCCAGGTCTATTCATATCGCCGCCCGAATACCCTCCGTCATCATATCTTGTTTCTACGACCCGCCATCCTTCGTGGCGCATACTTTGAATGAAAGAAGTGCAGGCTTGCCCATTGATCAATACTAACATCCGATCTGCTGGCCAATTTTTTGAGTGTGGCAGCAGTCTTCGAAGTCAGGTCTTGGCAGCTTTCCTGCTGCAGGTGGTACGCGACGGCCCGAATTAAATATGTTCGCCGAGCGGAACTTGGGACTACACATCCAAAAATATCGGCCCAAAGCTCTCGTAAGGCTTTCAAGGAGAAATCATTTAGCTTCTTCCAACTTTGATCACTTGCAGCCATATATAACCTCCGCCCGTTTCCCACAGATTTAGGACAAGTGAAAACGGAATTCGTTTCCCTGTTACCAAGAACGGGGATCCCTGTTTGGCGACAGAGAATTGCCTGTTCGGGAATTGTCACAAACGGGGTAGCTGGCGATATTTTGGCGCTATTGCGCCGCTTCTTCGCAACAAGCCACGCTAAATTAACGAAAACTCGCCGTAAGTTCCCTGTTTATGAGGGAATTGGCGGGAGAATTTTCCGCCCTGGACTGCGCCCACAGCCAACCACTCCACTTTCCAGCCTCACTCACGGATCGCGCGCCGAACGAAAGTCTCGGAGGCGGTGCCGCCCAAGGTCCCCTTATGAGGAGGTGACCTTGAACGGTTTCCGCATCAGTTAATGTCAGGCTATTTTTTAGGACTCGTGCAAACAAAGTTCTCGGCCGCATTGGTGTCGCCGGTTCCTTTGTAGCTCGCCATTTGCGGATAGGGGCAAAGCGGACGCGTCATCTTCACACCGGCGCTCGGCTTGTCATCGACATACTTTGTCGCGACAACCTGTGTGGGTGCGATCCCCTTGTCCACCCATGCATCAAGGGCCGGCAACATATCGAAGGTGTTCGGTCCGGGACCTCTGCGGCAGTGGCCCATGGCCGGCACCATGAACAAACGGTAGAAGCCATCGGTTTCCGCCTGAGCTTTTGAGGCGCCGTGCTTCTTGCCTTGGTCCGCGACGACATTGTCATAATAGTTGACGGAGTTTTGGGCGGGAATGTCCGGATCACCAAGGCCGTGATAGTGCATGATCTTGCCGCCACGGGCTTTGAACTTTTCAAGATCGGGGTCTTTGGCATCGAGGACGTATGCAATGGTCTGGCCCGGCACAACTTCCTTTTTCTCGACATAGTCGATGCTTTGTTTTGTCCATTTCCAGCTGTGGATGTCCCAATTTGGATCGTCAAATATGAAGTATTTGAAGAACGGGAATCCCTGCCTACCGTGTTCACCACCGTAGGGAAAATCGCTGGATAGTGTGTTCGGCCAATTCTCCGCCTCACCGCCAAGATCGAAACCCGGATAATAGCCGGCTGGAACGCGGTCACCGGGGCCGGCGTAAAATTTCATGACGGCCTGCACCTGATCCGGCGACAGACATGTCTTCGCGGCTTGGCCTGGCTTACACAACAGATCTTCAGACTTAAACTTGCAAGAGCCCGGATCGCTTATGATGCCGTCTTTAATACCGTCCTTGGCATCGCAGGCCTCATTGAGCGCCTTGCCGACAACCGCCGCTGTCCAATCCGGCAGAATGGAATTGGGGCCTTTGTCGTAGAGGACGGAGGCTAGGTACAAATGTCCGGCGATGTAATGATTCGTCGTGTTGTAACCTGGGTCGCCAACAATGATGCCATCGTAATCTTCGGGATAACGCTGCGCCTCCAACATGCCTTGACGGCCACCTTGGGAGCATCCGGTGAAATAAGAGCGCGAAGGCGCTTTGCTGTAGAAAGCCTTCACGAACAACTTGGACTGCTCTGTCATCAGGTGAACGGCGCGATACCCGAAATCGATAATTTTTTCCGGGTGCCGATATGCAAAAGTCCCGTCCGAGCCCCAGTGGCCGGTGTTGGTATTGGCCACGGCGTAGCCGGCCTTCACCATTGTCGCCATCGCGCTGTAACTGATGGAGCCCAGAAATCCGCCGTTGCCGACCCCAGCAAATTTTCCATTCCAGCCCGAACTTGGCATCCAGACCTCATACTCGATGTCTGAATCCTTCGTCGGATGCGCCGCCACCGCGACGCGGCAGAAGGTCGGCATATTATCGACGACGGTTCCGTCGGCGGTACGGTAAAGGCCCGCCTCAATTGTTTGAACGGCATGAACGTCGGAATTGGGGATCTTATAGTCCCACAGCGCCTCGCATTCGGAGGCCAGCGCCGGCGCAGCCAGCGCCGATGACGCCAACAGCACTGTAGAAAACGAAAAAATAATTGAGCTGCATCTCATGGATTATCCTCCCGAAGTCCATTGATGATGCGAATTTTACCAAGAATACTGTTTAATCACACGCACTATCATCAGCGCCGACGGGATGGCACAGCCCGGACTCGGCGTGCTCGTGAGTTATTGCAAGGCAACAATAACGCGCGACAGCCGACAGTCTCGGTTCGAATCCACGTTCTCCGGCCGACGGCCTCCCTCAGCACTTATGCAGGGACCAGAGAAATAACCGTTGCGGATAGGATTATTTAAAAAGCGAGTATCCGAATTAGTCGGCCAGTGTAGCCATGGTGGGGCTATTCGTTGGGGCAATTGGCAGCTTTGCCAGCCACGTCACGACTGCGGTTTCCAATGCGCGCCGGTGGTCACCAAATAAGTGATCGGTCTGCATCGTGACTGCCGTCAATTGCGCGGCCGGGGTGCGCTCAAGGGATGCCAGCAACGCGAAGGCTTGGTCATCTCGATCGTCGTCAGTGGCGGTAACAACGAGCAACGGGCGCTGCACGAGGTTAGGGGCAAGTTGCGTTAGATCGAGACTGTGACCGTCATGCATTATTTCCTTAAGGAGCGAGGCGGACGTAACGGACCCTAACTGAGCGTCCATGTCGCCACTGTCACTCGCGAAAGCTTCCAGCTGTTGCGACGCCGACATCCATTCCCGGCATGTGGATATCTAACGTAACGACATGAGGCTTGAACGTACCGAGATACTCGAGCGCTTCCGCGCCATTGCGCGCAAATTGGACTTCAAACTCGTCATCGGTCGAGAAGACCTGACCAAACAACTTTCGCACCAGAGCGGAATCGTCGACGACCAGAACTTTAATCACGAAGCGGCTTTTTCGGTTTCGCGCGCAAAGGAATCCAACAGGCCTTGCTCAGCCCGTGTCAGAAGCTCCGCCGGATCCAGCAACAAGATAATGCGCCCTTTGTCTTCAAGGTTGAGCACACCATGCACAAGCCGTGCGGTGTCTTCGGTCAATTCAGGCGTGGCCCCAATGGCATCGGCATTCGTGCGCAAAATATCGGATACGCTGTCAACAATGAGGCCGGCGCGGTGTCGGTCGGTTTTAACAACAATGAGCCGTTGCGCATCGCTGTGTTCCAGCTTCGGCATATCAAAGCGCCGCCGTTGATCGACCACCGGCAAGACCGCGCCGCGAAGATTGATCACACCCTCGAGGAATTTTGGTGTCTTCGGCACGCGCGCGATTTTTTCCGGAACGCGCGCGACTTCATCCACAACATCGATAGGTAAGCCAAATTCGTCTTTGCCGAGACGGAAGACGAGGAATGCAAGATCGGAGACCACGGCTTTAGTATTGGCTTCGCCATGCATATGGGTCTGGCGCTGAGTGGCTAGGCGCTGCATGACGTCCTCGCGAAAGAGTTGCTTGGGCTCAAGAATGGAGATGAGCTTTCCGCCCGCCTCGGTTCTATAGACTGCCGCGATTTTTGACTCCCCGCGCGTACGGGCGGCGAGCACAGGTGGAATGGGTTCGATGCGGCTGCGTTGTGCGGGCCGGACAGACCGCGCTCTGTCGGCCATAAGGCCGATCATGGTTCCACCGATGCGGGCGACAACAACTTTTTCCCGTCCATCGGTTTCTGACGGCACCGCAAACCCGAGCAATCCGCGCAAGGACATGACCGGCAAAAGCTCATCACGCAACACCATCATGCCCAGCACCAGAGCCTCGGTGTGCGCCGTTGCTGTCAAGGTTTTAGGCGCGGGCACGATTTCACGCACGTCATCGATTGGCAGAGCGTATTCCTGGCCCGCGATTTCGAAGGTGACGATGATATCGGTGTCTGCATTGCGCTGCGTCTCGGCTTGAACGCCGAGCGCTGATGATCGTCCTATGTCACGGCTCTGGCTTTGAGCTTTGGCGCGTTGCGCGAAGGTCTCGTTGAGCAACGCCTGGATATCGAGAATTTTAGCTACGCCGAATGACGTGGAGAAGGCCCCGAGGAGTTTTTCCCCGCCTTCGACGCCGAGACTATTTTGGTCCGTCTTGATGGCATCGCTGCCGACGGTAACAAGAGTCTCCACGCCATCAACCTCTAGTGCAACTGGCGCACCCTTCGCCAGCACAATAGCCAAGCTATCACCGCTCGTGTTTCCGGGCAGACCTAACAGCGCCCGCGCGCTCACCAGCGGTAAAACACCACCGCGCAAATTGGCGATGCCGACAAGCGCTTTAGGGGCCTGCGGCACGCGCGCCGCGGCTGGCGCACGAAGAACTTCCGCTACCGTATCGGCGGGAAATGCGTAAAGCCGCCGCTCGACACGGAAAATGACAAAGCGCTGGCGGGCACCGTCCGCCTCCGACGACACCGGCAATTGCTCCGAAGGTCGGCGTTTTTCAGCCATTTTGGCGCTTCAACTCTTCGGCAAGCAAAGCGATTTCCTCGATAGCCGCAGCCAAATCCTCAGCGCCGCGCGCCTGTTGCGAAGACGCCGTTGCCGCCTGGCGCGACGCGTTACCCGCCTCCTCAGCCGCTGCGGCGATCTGACGCGCCCCGTCGGCCGTTTGAACCGCAGCGGCCAGGATTTCGTCGGAGCCCGTCTGAATTGCTTTATTCGCCGCAGACAGCGACGCGAGATCACCATCCAGTTTCTTTAAGGATGCGATCACATTGCGGTTGTTCTGCACCTCGAGATCGGCCGCTGCGATGATTTGCTCCATATCGCGCTTTAGAATGCCGATTTGATCGAGAACCGCCCGTACTGTTTCCTTTGCCTGATCGACGTTGCCGGAGGCTTCCCGCGCGAGCGTACGAATGTCATTAGACACAACGGCGAAGCCCCGCCCTGCATCGCCTGCCCGCGCGGCTTCGACAGCGCCGCTAACGGCCAGCATATTTGTTTGTAAGGAAGCCAGTGTGATCGCCTCAACGATCTTTTCAATCTTACGGCCAACGGTTTCCAATCGCGCAATTGTCACGACGCCGGCTTGCGTTTCTTTGAGGGCGGCGCTGACGCCATTGATCAGTTTTTCGACGGTCTTGCGCGCATCTTGCGTTGACGCTTCCATGGCACGCAGCCGTTCAACAGCCTGAGCGGATTTGGACTGTGCTGTCTTGGCGCTGCTTTCGATCTGCGCCAACGCCGCGGAAGTTTCGTGGGTGGCGGAGGCCTGTTGCTGCGAGCCGCGATTGATTTGCTGAACAGCAGCCATAATTTGCGTAGCGGCGCTGGACAATTCTTGAATGGTTGCCGAGAGCTCTTCGGCGGTCGCGGCAACTTGATCAACTGATGATGCGCCGGCGCGGCCCGTGCGCAATTGCTCGGCCTGTACTGCGAGCGAGCGGGCGGCCGATTGCCCTTGAACAAGGGACGTCGATTGCTGCTGCACCGCGGATTGCGCTTCACCAGCGCCGGCAGACTGCTCCTCAGCCGCACTGGCGACAAGCTCAGCTCCTTTTTGCGCCTCAAGGGCCGAGCGCTCGGCTTCCAATGCGCCGCTTAAAATGATCTGAGCGCCTTCCGCGATGGCTTCCATTTCGGTCCGGCGGGTTTCCAGAACCTCGACGACTGAAACCGCAGATTTTGATTCCGCAGCGGCGGTTTCAGCTGCCGCTCTGACCGCGCTTACGATACTGCGCATGTCGGTTTGAATGGCGTCCACATGACCCTGCACTTCCTGGGCACTTTTGTCGGAAGTTTCAGCCAGGGCACGGACTTCTTCCGCCACGACGGCGAAACCGCGTCCATGTTCCCCCGCGCGGGCGGCTTCGATGGCCGCGTTTAACGCCAGCAAATTTGTTTGATCGGAGATGCGGCTTACGGCCTTCGTGATTTCGGCGATGCTGGCCGCTCGCGTTTCAAGTTCGCCGATGGTGCTCAACGCAGCCGTCTGGCGCTCGGCATTTCGCTCGATCGCGCGGGCCGACGTCGTGATTTGGCCGGCAGTTTCGGCCAAGACATTCTGAACTGCCTCTGTCCGCCGGCGGGAGGTCTCGGCCTCGGTGCGTGCGACTGAAAGATTGCTCAAAATGCGTTTAATAGCTGCGAGCTGTTCCTGCGATGCGCCCGCGGCCTCTTCCGCGCCGCTTGAGATTTGCTCCATCGATGAACTTAATTCCTGCGCTGCGGCAGAGGCCTCGGCCAAACCGCTGGCCAACTCTTCGGTCGCCGCCGCGACGCGTTCGGCAACTGTTTCGCGACCCAAGGCAGCCAACATTTTTGCGGTTTTGGCGATACCGGCGGCCGGCGACGCCGGGGCGGCGGCAACGGCTTTTTGAGGAGCGCGTGCACGCGCGTTCGTCGCGATTGTAGATTTCTTTACCAGTGCCATTGGAGCCCCGAAGATTTAAGGAGAGCGCGAGTAATACACGGAAAAATCTCGCTAATCTTGAGCCTATGGCACTTCGTGGGGGCCATTAAGCTAGCCCCACAGCAAGAAGTCAGATAAATTTTGGGGATAAGGGGAACTTAAATCGAAACGGGGCGTTTAAATTTTGCCTGTAGTTTGTGTTTCTCAACACGAAATGGCGTATCCATAGTGTTCGAAATGGAACGCTCCCCTGCAATTTACAGGAAGTCGATTTGCGGCACGCGTTAAACGCGGCTGCGGCCACTGAAGAAAATCACCACGAGCACAATAATCAAAAATGACAGGCCGCCGACAGGGTAATAACCCCAGCCGGAGCTAAAGCTCCACACCGGGAGACTGCCGAGCAACATGAGAACCAGGACGATGACCAAAAGCGCGCGCAGCATCGGCAGGCCTTTCGCAAGAAGATTCAATAGTTACGAGCATAACGCGAAGATGCATGATGTGTTCCGCTCGAACTCCAAAACCCAGCCAGATGTCTGACAAGATGACACCGAAAGCCGAAGAAGCCCTGATTCGGGCATTCGCGCTGCATAGAGACGGGCGCTTATCCGAGGCCCAGCTTATTTATCAAGCGGTAGTGAATGAGGATCCGGCTCACTTCGACGCACTGCATATGTTGGGCATTGTTGCCCATCAAATGCGTGAGTCTCGCCTGGCGGTGACATGGATAGATAGAGCTATCGCCGTAAATCCCAGCGATGCGACGACTCATTACAATCGCGGCCTCGCCTTGGCCGCGCTCCAGAAATTTGGGGACGCGACCGCGAGTTACGGCAGGGCCATCACCCTTAATCCGAATTACGCCGAAGCCTACTGTAGCCGCGGCGCCGCTTTACAAACGCAGGGGCAAATAGCTGAAGCTTTAAGCGACTACCACAAAGCCACCACACTCAATCCGAATTATGCCAATGCCTGGCACAATCAAGGGGCAGCGCAGTATGCGCTTCATCACTACGAAGAAGCGCGCAACAGTTTAGAGCGCGCGATTGCCCTCAACAACGAAGACGCCGAAGCTCACAACAGCATGGGCGCCGTTTTATATGCCCTCAAGCAGCCTTTTGAAGCCCTCGCTCACTATGATCTCGCCGTACGCCTTGACGCCGGCGATCCGAAAATTTGGCATAATCGTGGGGTTGCACTCTTAGAACTCAAGCGGCTTGAGGATGCAGTCGTGAGCTTCGATCGCGCGTTGAGCCTGGATCCAAAATGTGCCGAAGCTCTGTTTGACCGTGCGGTGGCGCTCAATAAACTTGGACGTCCTGAAGAGGCTTTGGCGTCTTACACGACTCTTGTTCGTCTCGATCCCGGCTTCCCTTTTGCAGAGGGTTTGCTTTTACACACAAAAATGCTGTGTAGTGATTGGCGCGATATCGAAGCGCAGTATGCTGCCGTCACGGCCAAAGTACGCGCGCGCAAACCTGTTATGGAACCTTTCAGCTATCAGGGTCTTTGCGACAACGAGGAAGACCTCAAAGTCTGCGCGGAAGTTTACGCCGCCCATAAATATCCAGCTTCATCATCGGAGCCCCTTCGGCCGGCTTTGCCTCACGACCGCATTCGCATCGGTTATCTATCCGGGGAGTTTCGCAATCAGGCTACTTCTATTCTGATGGCCGAGCTCTTTGAGCTCCACGATCGTGCTCGCTTTCAGGTTTTTGCATTTGATAACGGCGTGAGCGACCAAAGCCCCTTGCGCGCGCGCCTGGAAAAGGCCTTCGACGGAATGGTCAATATTTCCGGCATGAGCGATAAAGACGCCGCTTCCCTTATCCACCGCGAAGAGATCGACATCCTCGTAAATCTGAACGGATATTTTGGTGACGGCCGCCAGGATGTATTTGCGCACCGGCCAAGTCCAATACAGGTCAACTATCTCGGATTTCCCGGCACTTTAGGTGCTGAATACCTGGATTATTTGATCGCCGACGAGACCGTTATTCCGGAGGCGAGCCGAGCCTTTTACACAGAGAACATTGCGTGGCTGCGGGATAGTTACCAGGTGAATGATCGGCAGCGGGTAATCGCCGATAAGGAATTTTCTCGCGCAGCCTTAGGCCTTCCCGCTGATGGTTTTGTCTTCTGTTGTTTTAACAACCCGTACAAAATCACACCAAGCACATTCGATGTCTGGGCTCGGATTCTAAGGCGGGTCGACAAAAGCGTTCTTTGGCTTTTGAAAGGCAACGCTGCCGCCGTACGTAATCTCCGCAGCGAAGCACAAAAAAGAGATATTGATCAATCGCGCCTGATATTTGCCGATCACATACCACTGGCCGATCACCTTGCGCGCCACCGTGCGGCCGATCTTTTTATCGATACGCTTCCCTATAACGCTCACACGACCGCGAGCGACGCTCTGTGGGCGGGCCTGCCGGTTTTAACCTGCACAGGCCGCACCTTTCCGGGCCGTGTCGCTTCAAGTTTGCTGAAAGCCGTTGGCCTTCCGGAATTGATCACCACGAATCACGAAGCCTATGAAGACTTGGCGGCGGCACTTGCAGGCGATGCCGCACGTCTCACGTTCTTGAAGCAGAAGCTTTCCGAAAATCGCGCTACGATGCCGCTCTTCGATACGCCGCGCTTTACCCGAAATATCGAAGAGGCCTTTTTACAAATGCACGCTCGCTATAAAGCGGGTCTTTCCCCGGATCATATCCGCGTTACGCCTTCACCTGGTCAATAGTCGCACTGTAACGCTGCGGGCGAGACAACGCTGCGGGCGAGACGACCCGTGGGACGTTTCGCCCGCAGAAATAGGAAATATACGCGCGAGGAGCTTTAGCCGTGCGCGGGTTCGTGAGCGTGACCGGTATGCGGCCCCATGTGCGCCTGGTGGAAGCTATTGAAACCTGGAGCCGCGTCGCGACGGAAATGGGCACCTTCGTCGCGAACATACGGACGACCGCCGCCGCCATAATAGAAGAAGTTATCATCGCCCCAATAACCGTCGTGCATGGGGCCGTAATATCCATCGTAGTAACCGTCGTAATACAACGGACCACCTGCGCTGGCCGAGACGTAACCGCCACCGCAAGCCGCTAAAGCGAACAGCGCAAAAGCGCTCGCAACCAATTTAGATACGTTCTTCATGAATCAACTCCTTCGAATACTCGTTTACCGAATGCGGCCGGCGGACAAGTAATGATCGCCTTACGCTTGTCCTGTCACAACGAGCACCACAAAAAATAGTTCCGGAACAATCGAGGTGCTCCGCGGTTGAGTCGGTGGCTGACACGCCGCAGCGCTTTGGCATTCATGGAGGTCAAATTGGACAATTCTTTGCAGGGCAAGAAGATCGCGATTGTTGCCACCAATGGCTTCGAACAATCTGAGCTGCTTGTCCCGCGTGAATGCTTGCTCAAAGCGGGAGCCGAGGTGGACGTGATAGCGCCGAAAGCAGGCCATATTCAGGGCATGGAACATCACGAGAAAGGCAAGACGGTCTCAGTCGACGTCACGCTCGGTGATGCCGATCCTTCGGACTATGACGCTCTGGTTCTTCCAGGCGGCGTTGCCAATCCCGATGCGCTGCGAATCAACAGCCAAGCCGAGATAATTTATCTGAATGGCTGCAGCCTGCAGGGCAAAGATGCCGGGGCGCGAGTCATTGGTATAGCCCGCTAGATCGACGGCAATATCGATCTCCATTTGGCGCGCAAGTTCGGCGATATCCCGGTCCGATTTTTCGCGCACATCAATAAAAGTATCGAAAACGCCTTCTAAGCCACTTTTTCCGTATAGAACGGCCGCGCGCTGTCGGGAATCAATATGTGATCGCCAATGATATAGTCCATATAACCAGCGCCGGATGTTCCCGGATATCCGAGATAGCTGACTTGCAGCGGCGCGGCACGGTAAGAGAAAATTCCAGCGCGAGAGTTGGCGGTATAACCTGCCAGGTCGACAGCAATGTCGATGTTAAAGGAGCGCGCCAGCAAAGCGATGTCCTTGTCTGATTTATCGTCAACGTCGATGAATTTATCAAACGCGACTTTTATGCTGAGCAAATTCGATGCCACGATATCGTCAGAAATTGGATGGCTGTTTACATTGGCGAAATGAGATTTATTTCGCGAATATTCGAATGCCATTCTGGCTTAAGGAAAATTCTGCTTCTCGCGGTGTAAAGATTTTTCCACCTTTATGAAGCCGCTCCCCACTTTCGAATAATATTGGAGAAAGTATCGTCGGCCGCTAAATGAAGAAGCGGCCGGTATAATTTCACGACGCGGATGTGAAAACTAACGTCAAATCCCTTGCGTCGGCCGATCGTATTTGCTCTCGGCGAACGCCTCGATCAGCTTGTCGCAGAATGCACTTAGGTCATCGGGTTTCCGGCTTGTCACTAAACCCTGATCGACGACAACTTCTTCATCAACCCATGCGGCGCCGGCATTGACGAGGTCTGACTTGAGAGAAGGCCAGGAGGTCATCTTTTTGCCTTTTACGCCGGCCGCCTCAATAAGCGTCCAGGGGCCATGGCAAATAGCGCCGATGGGTTTGCCGGATTGCACGAAGTCTTTGACGAAGGACACGGCTTCCCGGGCACTATGGCCACCGATTTTTACGACTACATGATCGCCGACAAAATCGTGATGCCGGAAGCTATACGCCCTCTCTATGCTGAGAAAATCGCTTATCTGCCCGATAGTTTTCAGGCCAACGACACCTCGCGTATTACCGGTGAGCCGCCGTCGCGCAGCGAACTTGGTTTGCCCAAGCAGGCGTTTGTCTTCTGTTGCTTCAATAATAGTTTCAAAATCACACCGGATGTATTTGACATCTGGATGCGCATCCTGCAGCGCGTCGAAAGCAGTGTATTGTGGCTCTTGGAAGACAACTCGGCCGCTGTCGTTAACCTTCGCGCTGAGGCTGAACGCCGTGGCGTCGCCTCGCATCGCCTGATCTTCGCGCCACGAGCGCCTCACGGCGCACATATGGCGCGCCATCGCGCGGCAGATTTATTCTTGGATACCTTGCCCTATAACGCTCACACCACGGCGAGCGACGCCCTGTGGATGGGGTTGCCGCTTTTGACATGCTTGGGTGACTCTTTTGCCGGCCGGGTCGCCGCAAGCGTGCTTACCGCGCTCGAATTGCCCGAGCTCATTGCCGCTTCGCCCGATGACTACGAAGCCCGCGCCGTCGCGCTCGCAACCAACCCACTGGAGCTCGCGCGCGTCAAACAGAAATTGGCTGAAAACCGCTTCACAAAACCGCTGTTCAACGTGAAACGCTATGCCAGATATATCGAGAGGGCCTTCACGCAGATGTACGCGCGTTACCAAGCTGGTCAGCCGCCCGAAGATATCCATATCGATCCTTAGCTAACATCTCCTTTTCGAGATTCATTTCCGCGTTACGACATAACCGCTGTATGCTGGCGCCATGACAGCCCAAACATACGAACAGATGAAGAAAAATCCGCCCGCTCCGCCTGCGGCACAATCCAAAGCCGTGGTGGAAGCCACGGAGTTTGTCGACGCTCGGGTTACTCCGCGCGGCAGCTTGGAAAACCTTTCGCACGATGAGGTGGCCAAACTACTTGATCGCGGCCAGGGCGGGCTTTATCCGCTCTTTCGCCAATGTGCTTTGGCGGTGCTCAATTCCGGCAGCTACAGCGACGACCCGCGCGCGCTGTTTGATCGCTACCGGGATTTCGAAATCAAAATCGTTCAGCAGTCCTGGGGCATCAAGCTCGAGTTGACCCACGCGCCGGGCATCGCTTTCGTCGAAGGCGAAATGATCCGCGGCGTCAAAGAGCACCTTTTCGCCGTGCTGCGCGACATCGTCTACATCGCCAACGAAATTGTCGAGAGCAGCCGCTTCGATCTCACCACGTCCGACGGCATCACCAACGCCGTGTTTTGCATTCTGCGTAACGCGCGCGTGCTGGAAACCAAAGGTCAGACGGATCTCGTCGTGTGCTGGGGCGGGCATTCGATTTCGCGCGAGGAATACGACTACACCAAGCATGTCGGCTATGAACTGGGTTTGCGGGGCCTCAACGTCTGCACTGGCTGCGGTCCGGGCGCCATGAAGGGCCCCATGAAAGGGGCGACCATCGGCCACGCCAAGCAACGTACATCCAGCGGGCGTTACATCGGCCTGACGGAACCCGGCATCGTCGCCGCCGAACCTCCGAATGCCATCGTCAATCATCTCGTTATCATGCCGGATATCGAGAAACGTCTGGAAGCTTTCGTGCGGCTCGGCCATGGGATCATCGTTTTCCCGGGCGGTGTGGGCACGGCGGAAGAAATCCTTTACCTGCTTGGCGTCCTTTTGGATCCCGCTAACGCCGATCAGCCGATGCCCCTCGTGTTCACGGGACCCGCATCGGCAGCCGCTTATTTTGAGCGTGTCGATGAATTTATTGGACTCACACTCGGTCCAGAAGCGAAAGCACGTTATCGCATTGTCATCGATAACCCGGCCGAAGCCGCGCGCGTCATGGTGGCCGGATTGGAACGCGTCCGCCAGCACCGGACGGCCACGGGCGATGCCTACAACTTCAATTGGACTTTGAGCATTCCACCCGGCCTTCAAATGCCCTTCGACGTCACACACGAAAGCGTTGCTGCGTTGGATTTGCACCTCGATCAACCCGTACACGCGCGCGCGGCCAATCTGCGGCGGGTCTTTTCAGCTCTAGTGGCCGGCAATATCCGCGCACCCATTATCCGCGAAGTCGAAGCGCGCGGCCCCTTCGAGATCAGCGGCGACAGCCGTCTCATGCAACCGCTCGATGCCCTGCTCGCGCAATTCGTCGCTCAGAAGCGCATGAAGCTATCTGGCGAATACCATCCCGTATATCGAATCGTGCCTTGAAATCGAGAACGGCGCAGGTAGTCTGCCGTTGGACTCGGTTACCGGATGGAATGCATGCAGCGTAGTGATGCACTTTGGTATGTGAATGATGGCCGGGTGGAAATCCGCGCCGTCGATGTACCGCCTTTAAAAGCGCAGGACGTGCGCGTGGCAGCACAATTCTCGGGCATTAGTCGCGGTACAGAACGCTTAGTCTTTCGCGGCCGCGTGCCCGCGTCCGAACATCAACGCATGCGCTGCCCACATCAGGAAGGCGCGTTCACCTTTCCGGTGAAATACGGTTACGCTTTGGTAGGCACCATTATCGACGGGCCAAAAGAGCGCATCGGAGAAAACGTCTTCCTGTTGCACCCGCATCAGCGCGAAGCTTGCGTGTCATTAGGCGACGTTCACATTCTACCGCAAGGCCTTCCGCCACGCCGCGCCGCTCTGGCCGCCAATATGGAAACCGCATTGAATGTAGTGTGGGACGCGGGCATTGCACCAGGCGATCGTGTTCTCGTCGTCGGCGCTGGGGTATTAGGCTTACTGATCGCTGGGCTGGTCGCTGGTATTCCTGGAACAGTCGTGACGGTCACCGACATAGATCTTTCCCGCGCAACAGTTACAGAGAAGGTTGGCGCAGCTTACGCGCCTCTCGGCAACACGCCGCAAGACCAAGACGTCGTCATTCATACCAGCGGCACGACGGAAGGGTTGCGGCTTGCACTCGCCGCAGCAGGCACGGAGGCGTGCGTCGTTGAAGCTAGCTGGTATGGCGATAAGGACATTTCAGTTTCGCTCGGTGAAGCGTTTCACGCGCGCCGCCTGCAGCTTGTGTCGTCTCAAGTCGGCGCGGTGCCGCCGGCCCGGCGCGCGCGCTGGACGAAGGCGCGCCGTATGGCCAAGGCGCTGGAATTGCTGCGCGATGATCGCTATGACGCTCTCATTACCGGTGAAATCGCTTTTGCCGATGCGCCCACCGCCTTGCCAGGCGTGCTTGCCGACGGCAGCCCCGGGCTGATGACCGTTTTGAATTACGCTTGATTAAAAGGACAGATTGCCATGTACGCCGTAGAAGTCCGCGATCACGTCATGATTGCCCACAGCATAAAGGGCGAGGTGTTTGGGCCAGCTCAGAAATTGCATGGTGCGACTTATGTGATTGATGTGTGCTTCATGCGCCGCGAGCTTGATGAAAACGATATAGTCGTCGATATCGGATTGGCGATCGACACCGTGAAGCATGTTTTGTCGTCGATCAATTACAGCAATCTCGACGAGCATCCCGATTTTCGCGGCCGGCGCTCCACGACCGAAGCTGTCGCCCATTGGGTGTTTCAGAAAATGAAACAAGCCATTGCCGACGGCAAACTTGGACCCGGCGCCCGGGCGCTTGAGCGTATGAAAATCACGCTCCACGAATCCCACAACGCCCTCGCCTCTTATGAGTCGGAGATCAAAGTTGCCTGATGTCTGGTTCGCGATCCCCGGAGATCTTGCGACACTGACCGGCGGTTACGCTTATGCACGGCGGCTGATCGAGGCCCTGCCGGCGACCGGCTGGTACCCACATCACGTACCGTTGCCCGCGAGCTTCCCAACACCGTCGGCGGATGACATCGCCGCCACACGAGATGTGTTGGCAGCTTTGCCACCAGAAACGCCAGCATTGATAGACGGCCTTGCTTTCGGCGCGTTACCCCGCGCCGTGATCGAAGAATTCGATCTTAGCCTGACGGCCCTGGTGCATCATCCTCTGGCTGCGGAAACCGGCTTGTCTGAAACCGACGTCGCACAGCTTAAAGACTCAGAACGCGCAGCGCTTGCCCTCGCTCAATCGGTCGTCGCCACCAGCCCGCACACCGTAGCAACGCTGATGCGCGACTATAATGTCTCGCGCGGGCGTCTGTTTCTCGCGCTGCCGGGCACCGACCCCGCACCGCGCGCGCGCAACTCTGGTGCCACACCTAAACTGCTAACGGTCGCGACATTGACGCATCGCAAAGCGCCAGATGTTCTTATGGAGGCCTTATCGCGGATTAAAGACCTCGCCTGGACCAGTGATCTCGTCGGCAGTCTGGAACGCGACCAACGCGTGACGGCCAGTGTCCGCAATCTCATCACCAAGTACGGCCTAGAGAACCGCGTCACTTTGCGCGGGGAAATGAGAGATGTGACGCTCGCACAAATCTACAGCGAAGCCGACATTTTTGTGCTGCCGTCGCGCCACGAAGGATACGGCATGGTCTTCGCCGAAGCTTTGGCGCGCGGTATTCCCGTGGTCGCATGCGCCGCCGGAGCGGTAATCGATACAGTTCCAGCTAATACCGGCATTCTTGTGCCGCCGGGCGATCCGGGAGCACTGGCTGATGCGCTTCGCGCTCTGCTTTCAGATCAAACATACCGCCAGCGCCTCAGCGATGCTGCGTGGACCTATGGCCAGACATTGCCGCAGTGGAACGAAACCGCGGCGCAGGTCTCAGATGCGCTATGGGCCTCATTGCCCTAGAAGCTTCTAGAATTTCGGCAGCATACGCCGCAGCGTATCGTCTTTATTGACGATATGGTGCTGCAAGGCCGCACCCATATGTAAGACCAATAATCCGCAAAGCGTAAACGCAAGGCCGCGGTGAATCGTGAAAAGAACCTCCGCTAACGGCTTGTTCTTTTCGAGAACCGCCGGCAGTTCAAACAAACCGAAGACCGGGATCTTCGCGCCGAAGGCCGAAGTCCCGGCCCATCCCACCAACGGAATGGCAAACAGCAAAACATAAAGTGCGATATGTGTGATGTGCGCAGCGCGTTCCTGCCACGCTGGCATAATGACTGTTGTCGGCGGGGGAGACACATAAAGCCGCCACAGCAATCGTAAGCTCGTCAGGACCAGAATCAACGCGCCGAAGGACCGATGCAAATCGAATAAGCGGTTTTGCAAATCGCCTGGGCCTACATTCAGCATCGTGAGGCCGAAAGCCAAAGCGCAGAAAATTGCAAGCGCGGTCAGCCAATGGAGGGCTTGCGCCGGGGCACTATAGCGTGGCGATACGTGGGCCATTAAAACGCACAATCGAAGAGAACTTCGCCCTCTGGCAAGCCAAATGTCGTCACCCTTGGCCTTACCGCATGTTCAAGCCGATCGATAGCAGGGAGCGTAAGACCCGCCGGTCCCGAACCAATAATCATCGGCGCCACCATGATATGCAGACGGTTGAGACATCCCGCTGCGAGAAACCGCGACAAGGTATTCGCGCCACCTTCTACAAGAATGCGGCGAAGCCCGCGCTCTTTCAGCGCGGCAAGAATAAGTGCGGGTGACATTCCACCATCCGACATCGGCACGCTTACATATTCCACGCCGCTATTTTGAAGCGATGTCGCACCGTATTGCAGCACGATCCGCCGTGCACCGTCGTCCCGAAGGCACTTGGCTTGGAAAGGGACGCGTCCTGAGGGATCAATCACGACACGGGCGGGTAGCGGAGCGTCGAGCCGTGTTTGGGCTCGGCGCACAGTCAGTTGAGGATCGTCGGCGATCACCGTGCCTACCCCAACGACCACGGCGTCCACCAATGCCCTTAATCGGTGAAGGTGAACCAGCGCCGCCGCACCGTTGATGTAATGCGAATGCCCCGTCGGCGTGGCAATGCGCCCATCCAGCGATTGACCGATTTGACCGATCACAAATGTTTGATCTGCCGGGGTATCAACCAGCGGCTTGTAAAGCGGCCAGAGCGGATTCGCTGCCGAATCCGGAGCATTGCCGCAATCTTCAGTCGCAGCCAGCACCGCCAACCATTGCGGAGTGTCCCGGTCCCAGTCCACAATGGTCTTCATGACAGTTTTCTGACGCCGCTTTGAGACAAGGGTTAGCCGTGCCGAACGAGGATGTGAAGATTGGTACCGTCGATGGGGACTTGGCAAGGTGGTTCGGGAATCCCGGCCGCCTGACGGTCCAGCGCGCCGTCAGCGAATTGCGCGCCGGGCGACCCGTTAAGCTCGTTGGCGACGATGGTCTGAACTTGACTGTGGCGGCCGCCGAAATGCTGGCTGGCGAACGTATTGCCGCCTGGCATCGGGCGACAGGTGGCGCCCCCGGCTTGGTGTTGCCCGCACCGCGCTTAGCTCACCTTGGCGTTGCCACGGACGGCCCATCTTATGTCTCCCTGTCCGGGCTCACCGGCGAGGAGATCGATGACATTTTGCTCGCAGCCGAACCTTCCGTGCCGGTTTTCGAGTACCGGCCCGCCCATGCACTCGAAGCTGCGGCTTTGGAGCTTGTGAAGCGCGCCTATCTTTTGCCGGCCGCAGTAGTTCTGCCGGCGGCGGCCGGAATGCAAACCTCTCTTGCCGAAGTCGACGCCGA
The DNA here is from genome assembly GCA_903896775.1 of uncultured bacterium. Taxonomy (GTDB): domain Bacteria; phylum Pseudomonadota; class Alphaproteobacteria; order Rhodospirillales; family Rhodospirillaceae; genus SHVO01. Next base: position 8,926 of record CAITZE010000412.1, on the reverse strand, counting down.
CGCCGTCACCGACTTTCACGAACAATCCGCCCGCGACCTGACCATTGCTGCACGCACGCGAGTGCCATTGGCTGAAGCAACCGACGCCGAGTTTGTGATCTTTCGCGGCGGCGATGGACTGCACGATCAAGTTGCTATCGTCATCGGCGAACCCAAACCGCATCAACCCGTTTTGACGCGCTTGCACTCCGCGTGTTTGACGGGCGATTTATTTGCCAGCCTCAAGTGTGATTGCGGCGATCAATTGCGCATGGCCGTCGGTGAGATCGCGGCGGCCGGAAGCGGCGTGCTGCTCTATCTCGATCAAGAAGGGCGCGGCATCGGCCTACTTAACAAAATGCGCGCCTATGGTTTGCAGGAACTTGGTCACGACACGATGGATGCCGACGCCGTGCTGGGGTATGGCCCCGATGAGCGCCGCTATGCCGTCGCCGGCGCAATGTTGGCGCTACTTGGATTTCGCCGAATTACATTAATGACCAATAACCCCGGCAAGATCACCGCGCTCGCGGACTTCGGCGTTGACGTGGTTGGACATCAACGCATCATCGGCGCGGTCAATCCGCACAATCATAATTACTTGAAGACCAAGGCGCGGCGCGCCGGTCATATGCTGGACGAAATCGCCCGGCATTCTTTCAGGAAATAAACGGCTTTTGTGGCGGCCATGGCGCCGCAGCGATGCCCTGCAAAGCCCGCAGTAATTCTTTCGCCGCGTGATCGACCATCAGCTGTCCCAATTCCGTCGTCGCCAAATCGGGGCGGCCAATCCAGCCACCCGTTTGTCCAGGCTCATGCCGCGCGAGGTCGTCGAGCTTCCAACCCCAGGCGAGCGGGCCTTCTGGAAATAAACAAGGTGCGGGCCCTGACACTAGGCGCGCTTTCGCCGCGGCTTTCACAACCAGCTGCGGCGCAAGATGTAGCAACATCGATGTCTCGACCCATCCGCCATGAACATCGCCTGCAAGCGGAGCCGGCGGCGTGAGGCTCGTCGGTAATCCGAAGTCGAGCCAATGCGCGCTGACAGCAAGCATGTCGAACTGCGTCCGCAGTTTGAGCGCGGCGATGGAGGCTGCCGCAACATTGCCGCCGTGGCCGTTGAACAACATCACACGCTTGATGCCACACCGCGCGAGGCCCTCAGCAATAGCAACGATCTGCGCGATGAGCTGCTCGGGCTCAATACTTAAGGTCCCCGGGCGGTCAGCGTGCTCAGCGGAAGCGCCAACCCAAAGCAGCGGCAGGCGCACGAATGCAGCGGCGCTAGTATCGGATTTCTCCACGCGATTGAGGATGCCCTCGGCGATAAGGCCATCGGTGCCAAGCGGCAAATGAGGCCCATGCGTTTCAACAGCAGCCAGTGGAATGATCGCAACGGCGTCCGCGCCGTAAACCGTAGCTTGCGTCTGATGAACGAAAGTGGTGAACACGCGCGGATATCTCCTTACGGCTTTTCGGCCGGCGCTTCGTCAGGTTTGGGCGTTTCCTCTGAAGACGAGAGTGCCGCATCCGGCGCCTTCGCGAAAGCCGTGAGAAGGTGTTCGCGCATTGTATTCATAGGCCAAGATGGACTGGATTCATCTGGCTCCATGCCTTGCGTCCACTTGCCGTCGCCGAGCGCGTCCAACAAAGCCGGGTCGCGAGCGATGATATGAACCGGCACCTCGTGGCTTGCGCCATCGCCGGCAATAAAGCTCATGGGCTCGTGGTCGCCCATGATGATCAATAGCGTATGGTCGCCGATCAAGCTGGTGACATAGGACATCAATGTCTGCAGCGTATAATCCACCGATAGCCCGTAATATTGAGCTATGCGTTTAGGGTCGCGCCAGATCTCGTCACCGTCTTCGGTCGTGCGTGCGGTGGTGAAGATTTCGCCATTGCCGATGTCGTCCCATGGCACCAATTTCGGAATCGGTGTCCAGGGGATATGACTTGAAATCAGCGCGATCTCCGCCATGACCGGTTTGCGATCGGCTGGCGCCAGTTCGCGTTTATGAAAAGCCGACAGTACATACTGATCCGCCATCGTCATGTAGTCGAAAGGCTCGCCCTTATAATGGAGGTCCGGTGCGGTATAGATCTTGCCGTATTTAAAATACGCCGCTTCCGGCCACGGCGTCGTGATCTCCGGCATCACCGCGACCGTATGCCAACCTGCGTCATTGAAATCGCTGATCAGCGTCTCGTGACTGCTGCGCAGAAGTTGCACATACCGCTGCTGGTTATCGACCCACAGGCCCGACACCGTCGTACTGTGCGCGAGGTAGCTCTCGCCGCCGAATGTCGGCGATGTCAGCCAGGCGCTGCGCGCACTGAAACCTTTATCGGCTAGGGCGTCGTTGAATCTCTTGAGTGTTCCGCGTAGCAGCGGCGCGTAAGCCGGATTGTCCAACGCCGCGCGGCCATAGGATTCAATAAAGATCAGCAGGACATCGTTGCCTTTGAGCCCGGCTAAACGGCTTTCGGGCGGAAGCTCGCCAAAGGGATTGACGAGCAGTTCAGCACGGAATTTCCTCGCATCGCGAACATCTTGTGACACCGCGACCGTCTGATCGCGCACAAAACGGCTCGCGTTCCACGTCACGTAAGGCGCGCCGTAGGACGTAAAGGAAAAAATCGCGAGACCCAGCGCAACGATAGCAACCGGCAGGCGCGCATCTGCCGCCAAGCGGTTGGCGAACACACCGGTCGCCCACGCGAGGATGCCGGCGATTAGTGCGACAATCAATACGACGCCCGCAACAGCCGCAATCGCAGCCCCCACGCCGGCAGCTCTGCTCAATGTGTCGAGCACAGTCGGCACCATCAACGCGTCCACCAGCGGATTGAAGGGCCGGTCGAAGCCGAAATAGGCCGCCATATCGGCGAGTTTGAAAAACAGCATCGCCATCAGAACGATGACTATAAGTGTGCGTAATACAGTGAGCGCCGTTCCCGAGAGCACGACGAGAACAAGTACGATCAACGGCAGCTCCAGCGGCAGACGCGGCGCCAGAAGCGAAGGCATATCCGTCACGCGGTCGGGCAGGATCAGAACTGCGCATAGAACGATGAGAGCACCCAACCACCGCAAGCTCTCGCGGAGCAAGGTGTGGTCTTGGCGTCTTGCGAATTTTCGGCTCTTCATGTGACGTAAGCTACCCTAGGGATGGACGTGGTGCGGCGCTGCGCAGGCTCCATAGCACATCCCGTCCAAAGGATACGATCAGCAGAATAAGAGCGATGCCCGCGATCGCCGTGCTTTGCGGCGGAACGACCACGGGCGCGAGCAACGCGGTGAGCGCTGCGCTTTGTATCACGCAGACGGCTTTGCGAAACTGCGACGGCGGCATGGGTGCTGCCAGCACGGGCCAGACCCTTCCGGCAGCGACATATAAATAACGCATCAAACCACTGAGAAGCACCCACGCGCCTGCTTTGCCGAGAGTGAACGCGATGATCGAAAGCAGAAAGATTTGCAGGGCGTCGGTTTCCATGTCGAACCGTGCGCCAAAGGGCGAAGCAAGGCGTAGCTTGCGCGCAAGGCGTCCATCGACACCGTCGAGGGCCAGGGCCAGCAGAGCGAGGCCCACAAAAAACCAGGCCGTCGCGGGGGCGACCTCTGTACCTTCATATGCCGTCTGGACCGCCAGACCCGCAAACAAGCTTGATATCAGCAAGCGCGACAGCGTCACGGCGTTGGCTGCGCCGAACTGGGGATAGGGGTGGTAAGAGCCAATCCGCGCGATAACGATGCTACCGACGGCGGCATAGGTCGCGAGCGCGCCCGTGGCGAATCGGCCATCGAAAGGGCCGAACAACGTCATTGTCCAAGCACTTACGGCCAGCACTGCCGCCCCGGCGGCGACCATCATCATTGTGGTGCGGGTTAACCTGCCCGCACCGGTGTATTGCACCACCATAGAAACCCCAGAATTCCCCGAATCGACCCGCAAAGGCATTACAATAAAGATATAATTCGGTCCGTGAATAAGGACTTAGCGTGTTTTACCTTCGCCGCGCGTATCAAAGCGTGTTGTCGCGTGTATAAACACAGACGGGTATTGTATAGCCCGCGCGACAGCATTCTCCGAAACGACCGGTTTTTATCTTACCGCCCGCAAAGCGGCGAATCTTAATCTTGCTATGGCGCTTGGAGCAAAATAGTGCGCGGTTTATCTCGACACCTGCCAGTTTGCGGCTTTGTTCTAGCCACACTTAGCGCTTGCGCATCCATGACGCCGCCCAAGATTAATTCCCCCAACGACTGGCAGGCGGCAACCGCCGACACCGCGGCAAAGCAAATTGACGCGCTTTGGTATGAACGGTTCAACAGCTCGGAACTGAACAGTTTAGTTATCGAAGCTGTGCGCAATAGCCATGATCTGAAAGCCGCCACGGCGCGTGTCCTTGAAGCCGAGGCGACCGCCAAAACGGCAGGCGCCGCGCTTTTCCCAACAGTCTCAGCTGGATTCAGCGCCGAACGCAGCGTGCATCAGGTACCGGGTGCAGCCAATGTTTCCAGCAACGCATATTCCGGCAACCTCTCGGCTTCCTATCAACTCGACTTGTTTGGTCTCGCGCGCGATCAGGCGGCATCTGCAAACAGAAGGCTTGAAGCCAGCCTTTACGACCGCGAGACCGTGACGATCACATTGATCTCCGGCATCGTCACTGATTATCTGCAAGTCCTCTCGGCCCGCGAACGCCAACAAATTACGGCCGACCGGCTGAAAAGCGCTGCGGTCATTCTGCAGGTTCTGGAAAGCCAACGCCGCGTCGGAACACTGTCAGATTTGGAAGTCGCGCAACAACGCTCTGCCCTTGCGACCGAACAAGCAGAGCTCCCGACCTTGCGTCTCGCCGAGCGGCAATCTTTGAATGCCCTCGCCATTCTTTTGGGGCGCAGCCCGCAAGGCTTCACCGTCGAGGGTAAGTCGCTGAGCGACGTGATTTTGCCGTCCGTTGCTGCCGGCATTCCCTCGACCGTCCTGCTTCGCCGCCCCGATTTGCGCAGCGCCGAGGCGAGTCTGAGATCGGCTAATTTCGACGTCGCCGCAGCGCGTGCCGCGCGCTTGCCGAGCATTCAGCTGACCGCAGCTGGCGGCTCGGCTTCCAGCGCTTTCGCCAGCTTGTTCTCGACAGGAACTTTCCTTTACAGCGCAGCGGGTTCGGTTTCGGAAACCCTATTTGCCGGCGGACGGTTGCAGGGCGCGGAACAAGATGCGCGCGCGCGTTATCTTGAACTTTCGGAAAACTATCAGCAGTCGGTGATTTCGGCGTTCAGCGATGTCGAGAACGCCCTTGCCGCTGTGGAATACGACGGCGAGCAATATAAGTTTGCCAACGAGGCTTCGACCCAGGCGGATCTCGCCTATCACCTCGCCGAGCTGCGCTATCGCAGCGGCACGGTGGACTTCCAAACCGTCTTGAATGCGCAGATCCAGGCCTTCCAAGCCCAAGAGTCTATGGTGCAGGGCCAGCTTGCGCGCTTTACAGCCGTTATCGGCCTGACTCAGGCTTTAGGCGGCGGATGGGATGGCGCAACGCCCGAAACGCCCCCACTTAGTATGGTGTCTCAACCGCTCTGAAACTTCAGGAGCTCGCCATAGCCTTCAGCAAAGCCAGGATGCCCGACGCTAAAGACGCCCTCCCAGGGCGCGCCGATGCCATGCCCGTGCCGGATAAGCACTTCGTCAACGGCAACCGCTTGAAAGGGCCATTCCCTGAAGGCTTGGATGTTGCGATGTTCGGGCTCGGCTGTTTTTGGGGTGCGGAAAAACTGTTCTGGCAAATCCCTGGCGTCTATTCCACTCAGGTGGGTTATGCCGGTGGCCTCACGCCCAACGCAACGTATCGCGAAGTCTGTAGCGGACAGACCGGACACAATGAGGTTGTGCGCGTCCACTTCGACCCCACCAAAGTCAGCTTTGAGACGCTTTTGAAGAAGTTCTGGGAAGGGCACGATCCGACCCAGGGTATGCGCCAGGGCGGCGACATCGGCACTCAATACCGGTCCGGCATCTATGTTTACAACGATGCTCAGCGCCGCGTCGCGGAAGCGTCGAAAGCCGCTTATGAGACCGCGCTTGGTAAACAAGGCTATGGATCGATCACCACCGAGATCATCCCTGCGCCGACGTTCTACTACGCCGAGGACTACCACCAGCAGTACCTGGCCAAGAATCCCGGCGGTTATTGCGGCCACGGCGGCACCAGCATCGCCTGCCCCGCTTTCACAGCGAACTGACCTCTCGCGTTACCGCCGATCCGGCTAAAACATGGACGGCCTGCGGATGCTCACTTAGACTCTGTTGCCATGAACAGGTCCGAAGACGAGCTGCGCAAAGCTTTCGCAAAGACGGTGTATCTGCACGCCGTTGGCGGACCCCTGACCCACAATGCCGGCTGCTTGGCCGAAGGCTTGATGGATTTGGGCGTACCAGTGAAACTTGGCACCGCTCAAATCACATCGCGGCCCGTATCCATGCCACTGAAAGGTATTGATCTCGCACCATTGGTCTCTGAACCTTACGCCGGTTTCGCCGGCTATATCGTCGATATCTCTCACACCAATCAGTATGCGCCCTTAGAAAATATCGGCAGCGGACACGTTGCATATCTCACTCAAAGCGACATCGCCTCATTCAGCCGCATTCCGAATGGACGGCTTCTCTTCGCGGCTCACGAAAATAGTTTTGCCGTTAAAGGCGGCATACGACGTCCGATTGCCTTCGGCTTGAGCAAGGGGCTTATCGCCGCAACGGATAATCGCCCAGCATTTCAAAACCGCAATCGAACAGCTTTGCGAAACTTCCGCGCGACGTTGCATCAGAGCCTGCGTGCGTTACTCGACCTGACTTACGTTCCGGCATTGCAACGGTACTTGCCGGTGGACGACGAACTACGCGCGCCAGAAGCCTATATTGCGTCTCTCTTGAATAGCGCTATCTGTCTCGCGTATGGCGGCGACTTCTACACCCCGATCACAAGCAATCCGTGGTTTGTCCGCAATGATCCGCAAACCGCCGAGGCGCATACTTTCGCGCGGCTTGATGCAAAAGCGATGGTGCTGCGTTGGGACAGTTTCCGCCTGTGGGAATCCTTCGCAGCGGGCTGCCTTACTGTGCATTTGGATTTTGAAAAATACGGCTTCGCGCTGCCGGTTAAACCCGAAGCTTGGAAGCACTATGCACCCATCGACCTTGACGACATCGTGGGATCAGTCACGCAGCTCCTGGACCGGGAAAACGACTGGCCGGCCATTGCCGAAGCCGGCCGCGCCTGGGCCGTGGAGCATTACGCGCCCAAGCCAACCGCGATCCGCGTGCTGTCGGATATGCTCGCGCATAACCCGGCCGCGAAAGCTTGACGCACTCTTGCACCACGTCCACCAGCGGATTATGACCGTTCCATGCCGACGATCCTTTTGTACTTCCTGATCGCACTTGTGGTGCTTGGTGGCGTCATCCTCGCCGTGCCGGCGGACCATAACGGACCCGAGGAACCCTTCTCGCCGCGCGATATACTTATGCAGGTGAAGCCTTGACCGATCTACCCGCCAACTGGACACCGCCCTACACTTTTGAAGAGCGTCTGAAGTACACGATATTTCCGGCGCGGCTTTATATGTGGCGTCTGATCCGCAAGCATTTGCGCAAAGGCGAGCCCGAGCTCAAGATCTTGCCGCAGATCGTCCCTCATGACCGCATCGCCATCGACATTGGTGCCAACAAGGGCGTGTACAGTCATCTGCTCGCGCGGGTTTGCCAAGGCGTCGAGGCTTTCGAACCCAATCCGAAAATCTACCGTATTCTGACACGCGCATTGCCGCGCAACGTCGTTGCTCATCAAGTCGCGCTGTCGGACAGCATCGGCACAGCGGAGCTGATCGTGCCCATGTTCGGCGGCGGTTATTCCAATCAAACAGCGTCCTTGAACCCCCGCAAGCGCAACGAAGGCGCTGGGGTCGTACGCGTCGCCCAACGCACACTCGACTCCTATGGTTTTAGCAATGTCGGCTTCATTAAGATCGATGTGGAAGGTTTCGAGCCGGCGGTATTAGCGGGTGCGCGCGAAACCATCATGCGGGAACGCCCGGTAATGCAGATCGAACTCGAGGAGCAGCACACCGGGCTTTCCATCGAGCAATGCCTTGCGAACGTGCAGGCTTTCAATATGAATGCGTTTTTCCTGCGCGACGGCGTGTTGCGCCCGATCAGCGAATTCGACCCAGCCAAAAACCGCGAGGCCTTCAAGACCCGCGACGGCTACATCAATAACTTCATCTTTAAGCCCAAATAGAGCGCGGCCTTGGCCCGCTTGGCTTGTGGGAAACGCCCGAACCTGATATTTCAGCGGGCATGACGCAACGGATCATCAGCGGACGAATTACGCCCCCGGCTCTTTAAAGAGACCGGGACGCTTCACTTCGTTTTTCGTCTGCCATTTTTTGGGATCCGACTGCCATGACATCTTCTCCCGAGACCACAAAACTTGATGCCGCAATGGTGCGCGCCACGCGCGAACGCACCAAAGGCCAGTTCGTCGCCACACCAACACTGCACCGCCCCGCGCTTTCGCAAATGACGGGCTGCGAAGTTTTCATCAAGTACGAGAACATGCAGCATACCGGCGCCTTCAAGGCGCGCGGGGCCATCGCCAAACTCACCATACTCACCGATGCGCAAAAGAAGGCTGGTGTCATCGCCATGTCGGCGGGCAATCACGCACAAGGCGTTGCCTTTCACGCAAAGCGCCTTGGCATACCAGCCACCATCGTCATGCCCAAGGGCACGCCGTTCAACAAAACGCGCAAGACCAGCGACTATGGCGGCAAGGTTGTGCTCGAAGGCGACAACTTCACTGAGTCTTCCGCCGCCGCACAGCGCATGGCGAAAGAACAAGGCCTGACGCTGATCCATCCTTACGATGATGCCGAGGT
>CAITZE010000411.1 GCA_903896775.1 uncultured bacterium | reverse complement strand
GGTCGCGGTACGCAGCACGTCTTCGCCCATGAGCAGGCCGGTAATGGTGGTCTCGCCGACGGCCAAAGCCCCCATGATGAGGGCGCGATGGGAGATCGACTTATCGCCCGGTACCAACGCGCGGCCCTTCAGGCTTTTGGCCCGGGACGAGACGGCTGGAGCGAAGGTGGCGGCGGAATGCGACGGGGGTGCAGACGGTGAATGTGACTGTGCGTTTGACATGGCCGGGCTGATAGCATGTTCGCCTGGAATAAGGCTACCTGAACTAGGCTTCCACACCTGCCCTTTGCCCGGGGTAAGAGGGGGGTCTGGGGCGACTTTTTAGTTTTGACAGGGCCTGGATAAAGTGGCAAATGCCTAGCCCCCACGGATTTACGATTGGTTTCCTGGCATTTTCCAGGCCGCCGTTGGGGTCCCCAAACGACATGTGTCTTTGATCGCGCATGACATGAGCGGGACTGCTGAATAAGTTTTGACGGAGATAAAATCGTGGCAAAAGCCGAATTGGGCATGAAGTTGACCTGCGAGAGCTGCGGGGCGCGGTTTTACGATTTGAACAAGACTCCTGGCATCTGCCCCAAGTGCGGCACCGCTAACGCGCGCCCGGTGATCTTCAAAGCCTCGCGCCGTCCGGCCGAAGACCGTGAAAAAGCCGCTGCCGCCGCTGCGAAAGCCGCGACACCGGCACCGGTCAACGATGAAGATGCGGCGGAGGTCGAAGCCGACGACGACGACGAGGATGAAGCCGTCATTGAAGATACCTCCGACCTCGGCGAAGACGACGACGTCGATGTGCCGGTGCAGAAGGATGGGGAAGTTTAACTGCTGTCACCCAGCAGATAACCACCACAACTTACGCCGCTCTATTTAGTTATGTTTCTGCTTGATGGGTGCCAAGGAACCTCTTAGGTTCCCGCACCTTAAGACCAAGATTTGAGACCGCCGCACTGCTCCCAACATTGGCATTGCGGGCCGCACAAAAAAAGCGGCACCATGTGATGGGTTCGGGGCTGTAGCTCAGTTGGGAGAGCGCTACAATGGCATTGTAGAGGTCAGCGGTTCGATCCCGCTCAGCTCCACCAACTCTCTTAACTTCCATCGCACTTCGTAATTGGCACTCGCGGTCTTGGCTAATGGCTGCGCATGGCGCCAGCTTTCTTAAACTCGCTTCGCTCGTTAATGAAAGCTAGGCGCGCTCAGCTCCACCATCGCAAGCTTTTCTTATGTGAGCGAAGCGAACTTAGAAAAGCTGCGACCACGGAGCCGCGTTAGCGGCGAGTGGGCAGGTCATAACAAACTCCTCACTGTACTGCCGCGCCTTCCTTCAATCCCTCCACATATCCCTCCAGCGCCCGCTTCGCGTCGTTCACATGCGCGCTCAGTTCCTCCGCCGCCGCGCCGACATTGGGCGCGGTGCCGGTTTCAATCGTAAGCGCAACGGCGCTGGCGCGCGCGGCGCCGAGCTGCAAGGCGATGCCCTTCACTTTATGTGCAAGCCGCTTGGCTTGTTCCGCCTCACCGGATTTGATCGCGGCGTGAATCTCCTGCACGGTCTGATTTAAATTCGCGAGCGCCGAATTCACAATCGTGACGGTCGCGGCATTGCCGATCATGCTGCGCGTTTCTTCGAGAATCCCGCGCTCCAGCACCGGCGTCTCGCCGCGATCTTCAATCACGGGCGCATTTACCGCCACCGCCGCCGCTTGCACCGGCTGTGAAAGCGGCAAGCTTCGTCCGCCGCCGACCAGCCCGGCGATAAGCTGCGCCAGCACTTGCCAATCGACGGGCTTGGTCGTCACCACGTCGGCACCGGCGGCCAGATAGGCCGGATGGTTTTGCTGAATGGCGTCGGCCGTGAGCGCGATGATCGGCGTTTTAGCCGAGGGCCCGCCGCTGCGAATAATCCGCATCGCGTCGGGGCCGTCCATGACCGGCATTTGCATATCCATCAGGATAATGTCCCAGGCGCGCTCGTTGGCGGCCTGCACCGCTTCCACGCCATCATTGACCGCGATCACTTCGTGGCCCCAGCGCGTCAGCATGGTGGTGATGAGAAGGCGCGTGGCCGAGGTGTCTTCGGCAACAAGGATTTTCAGATGCAAGCTGCGCAATTGGTCGGCAGCCAGCGCCGCCGTGCGGCCGGACTTCGCCACCACCGCCCGCTCATCGCCGTCGGGCAACGATACGGTGACAAAGAACCGCGAGCCTTTGCCCTTCTCGCTTTCCACGCCAATCAACCCGCCCATGGCCTCGATCAAACGCCGCGAGATGCTAAGCCCCAAGCCCGAGCCGCCGAATTTGCGCGAGGTGGAGGCATCTTCCTGCTCGAAATCGCGGAACAGACGCGCGCGGCCTTCGTCGCTGATGCCGACACCGGTATCGATGACACTCAGAGTAATGAGCGTCGCATTGCCCTCGCGCACCTGTTCGTGTTTCACGGTGATGCTGCCGCGCTCGGTGAACTTGATGGCGTTGCCGATGAGGTTGAACAGCACCTGCTGCAGCCGCTGCGGATCGCCTTTGAAGACATCATACGCGCCCGCGTTCACATCGATATTGAGCACCAAGCCCTTTTGGCTCGCCAAGGGACCAAACAACGACGCGGCTTCTTCGAGAACCGAGGAGAGCTTGAAGTCGATGTGTTCGAGCACCAAGTGGCCGGATTCGATCTTCGAAAGATCGAGAATGTCGTTGAGCAGGGCGAGAAGCGTCTGCGCGCTGCGGGCGAGAATGCGCGTGAGCTGGCGGTCGTCGGGCGATTGCTCGCCCATCAGCAGCAAGTCGCACATGCCGATGATCCCGGTCATAGGCGTGCGCAATTCGTGACTCATGGAGGCGAGGAAGGACGACTTGGCCCGGTTGGCCGTGTCGGCGGCTTCGCGCGCCCGAAGCTGCGAGGCCATCGTCAACCGCGTCTGGCGCAGAACGATGACGCCCGTCACGATCAGCAACAGCAAACCGATGGATTCCGTGACGCGCACGATCATATCGATTTTCGCGAGCAGAGCGATTTGTTCGTGCAGAACCGTATCGCGCGCGGTGTTGGCGGCGGCGATCTCGACACGGATCTGGTCCATGACGGTCTTGCCGCGCCCGGTCTTCACAAGGGCGATAGCCTCGTCGCGCCCACCCGCGTTTGCCAACGCCACGCCGCGGGCAAGGATCGAAAGGCGCAAGGTTATAAGCTCACGCAGGTGCGCGATCTGCGCCGCAGCCTCCGGTGTGGCGTGGCTCAGGTCGTCCAACTGATCGTTCAAAGTGTCGGCTTTGGCGAGGGCGGAGAGATAGGGCTCGAGG
>CAITZE010000410.1 GCA_903896775.1 uncultured bacterium | reverse complement strand
TCAACGCTTTGCAGCGATAGTTCCAGACCTGTCACATTTCTTACAACGCCACAAACTAGCGGAGAGGGCTATATCAGCGGGGCCCAAAACGCCTATAATTACCGCGAGATTTCGCGACGCTGATATGGGGCTCTCCTTGAACATTCTCCTCGTCGAAGACGACATCCAAATGGCCGATCACCTCGCGCAAGGCTTCACCGCCGAGGGTCATCGCCTGGATATCGCGCGCACCGGCGACGATGGCCTCAATCGCGCCGTCTCTGGCGATTACGATGTCATCGTGCTCGACCGCATGTTGCCGGGCATGGATGGCCTCGCCGTGCTGCAATCCCTCCGCAGCGATCAAATTTCCACGCCGGTGATTTGCCTCACCACTTTGTGCGGCGTGCATCACCGCGTCGAGGGCTTGGAAGCCGGGGCCGACGATTATTTGGTCAAGCCCTTCGCCTTCACTGAACTGCTCGCGCGCGTGCGGGCGCTGGCCCGCCGCCCGGCGATTCAGCGCACCTCGCTCGTGGCCGGCGATTTGAAAATGGACCTCATCCAGCGCACGGTGACGCGCGGCACACAGGCCGTCGAGCTGCTGCCCCAGGAATTCAAGCTGCTGGAATACTTCATGCGCAATCAGGGGCGCGCCATCACGCGCTCGATGATCCTGGAGAATGTCTGGGACATTCACTTCGACCCGCGCACCAGCGTGGTGGAAAGCCACATTAGCCGCCTGCGCGCGAAGATCAGCCCGGGGGCCACGCGCGACTTCATCCGCACCGTGCGCAACGCCGGTTATATCCTGAGCGCGCCAACCTAATGTGCCCACCTAATGCGCCGCTTTAGAGTCCTTTTCACCGAGGGCTTTCGCCTCACGGCACTGCTGACCGGGCTGTTCATCACCTCCAGCCTTGCCCTCATGGTGGCGATGTATGTCGTCACCAACGATGCGCTGACCACCAGCTTCCTCAAATCCATCCAGAACGATTTCAGCACCCTGCAAAGCGCCTTCAAAGAGGAAGGCCGCGACGAAGTCATCGAGGTCATCGGCCAGTTGACCGCCGCACCTTCACCGTCGCGTTATTATCTGCTGCAAGATCAAAGCGGCCAGAAGCTCGCCGGCAACTTGTCCGCCATGACGCCCACCTTCGAGACCAGTTGGATCGATCCGCCCGCCGGCACCAGAAACCGCCGCGAACACCGCATCTTCGGTGAAGGCCGCGCGCTGCCCGACGGCAGTTATCTGTTCGTGGGTGCGGACGGCTTTGAGCTGAGCGAAGCCAAGGAGCATATCTTCGATGTCTTCGCCGCCATCACCGGCATCGCCATTCTGCTGACGCTGGCCGTGGGCGCGTTGCTGAGCGGCGGCGCGTTGAAGCGCATCGACAGCATTATCGATGTTTGCCGTGCTGTCGCCGCCAATCAATGGAACCGGCGCATCACACTCACGGGCGGCAGCCGCGAGGCGGAGTTGCTGGCGACCACTATCAACACCATGCTCGACCGCATTTCCCTGCTGATGGAAAGCCTGCGCCAGGTCTCCAGCGACATCGCCCACGATCTGCGTACGCCGCTGACCCATATGCGCCAGCGGTTAGAGCAAGCCCAGCGTAACGGCGCGAGCGATGTGGAACATGTGGCGGCCCTTGAACGCGCCCTGGCCGACACCGACGAGATCCTTGCGATCTTCACCGCCCTCCTCAACCTCTCGCATATCGAAGCCGGGATGCAGACGGCGCGCGTGGGGCCGGTCAATCTCACCGCCCTGCTCACCGACATCACCCAGCTTTATGCGCCTGTAGCCGACGACCGCCGCCAGCACTTACAGGCCGCGCTCGCGCCTGATGTGATGGTTGAAGGCGACAAAGCCCTGCTGACACAGATGTTCTCGAACCTGATCGAAAACGCGTTGCATCACGGGCCCGAAGGCACCGATGTGAAGGTGAGTTTGGAGACCCTGAACGGCGAAGCCATCGCGCGGGTGTCGGACACGGGGCCCGGCGTCGCGCCCGCCGACCGCGAGTTCATCTTCAACCGCTTCTGGCGCGCTGAGCGCAGCCGCAGCACGCCGGGGCATGGACTAGGCCTCGCCCTCGTCGCCGCGATTGCAAAAGTCCACCGCGTGACGATTGATCTCGCCGACAATGAGCCGGGGCTCAGTGTGGGGTTACGGTTCCCGACATAAAGGCCATCATCAGCTATTGAGCCATTCCGTCAGAGCTTCCCTACGACAGAGCTCAAGGAAAGATGGGCGTGCCCGCATGCGCAGAACATAGGGGCCAATATGGTCCCAACTTGTTGCGGGTTTTGGCATGTTTCGCGACCACCTCATCAGCATGGTCGCGAGAAAATCGGCTGTGGTGATTTCATTGCCGAGCAGATATGTCCGCCCGTCATTCAGAACATTATCGAGATGGTCCCAAACGCCTTCGATGCGCCGCCGCGCCAGTCGACGAATGGCATCGGCATCCGATGGATCACCATCCTTCTCCGCGTAAAACCAATCTCTCATGGCGGGTGAAAGCGTATTGGCGAGATACGTCATTGTCTCAAGCCATTTACCACGCCTAGCGTCACCTACCGGGGGCGATAACTTGGCGTCGGAATGGCGTTCAGCCAGCAGAATCAAAAGCGCTGCGGACTCTGTATGAGGTTGCCCGTCAACCAGAAGCGTAG
>CAITZE010000409.1 GCA_903896775.1 uncultured bacterium | reverse complement strand
GGCCTTGTGCCTTTATCCACCTTCGCCACGGACTCCGGCCGTCCGCAGTCCCCCCGCCTTTACGGGCGGCGTGACAGTGGACAGCCTATAATATTTAATATTCTCAGCGGCTTGTTGAAAATTTGGCGATACGCCAAACTGTCACATCAGCCTATTGCAGCGCAGCATGAAACCATCGAACATGGCCTTACGGGCCGCGCCGCGCCCGCACACTGGGAACGTCAGCAGGGGACGTAAGCAAAAACAACAATGGCCATCCAAGTCGCGCTCACCCATCGCACGCATTATCGTTACGACAAGCCCATCAATCTCGCGCCGCAGATTGTGCGCCTTCGCCCCGCGCCCCATTGCCGCACGCCGATCTTAAGCTATGCGTTGAAGGTTACGCCCAAGCAGCACTTCCTGAACTGGCAGCAGGATCCGCAGTCCAACTATCTCGCGCGCTTTGTGTTTCCCGAGAAGACCACCGAGTTTCTGGTGGAGGTCGATCTGGTTGCCGAGATGGCGATCATCAATCCCTTCGACTTCTTCCTGGAAAAGAGCGCCGAGAAAGCGCCTTTCGTTTATGAGGCAGCACTTGCCCACGAGCTGCGCCCCTATATGGAGAAGGAAGTCGCGGGGCCTTTCCTGCAAAAGCTTCTCGATGGCATTAATCGCGCCCCACGCGCGACCATCGACTTCCTCACCGACATCAATCGCGACCTGCAGAGCCGCATCGGTTATGTGATCCGCCTCGAGCCGGGTATTCAGACCTGCGAACAAACACTGGGTCTTGCCAAAGGCTCTTGCCGCGATAGCGCGTGGCTGTTGGTGCAGATTCTGCGCCACCTTGGTTTCGCCGCGCGCTTTGCTTCGGGCTATCTCATTCAGCTTGTCGCCGACGAGAAGTCGCTGGACGGTCCGAGCGGCACCGACAAAGATTTCACGGATCTACACGCCTGGACCGAAGTTTATCTGCCGGGCGCCGGGTGGATCGGCCTCGATCCCACGTCGGGTCTATTGGCGGGCGAGGGGCATATTCCGCTGGCCTGCACGCCCGATGCGTCGAGCGCTGCGCCCATCAGCGGCGCGCTTGATCCGTGCGAAGTTACCTTCACTCACGAGATGTTCGTCACCCGCATCAACGAGCAGCCGCGGTCCACCAAGCCTTATACGCCCGCGCAATGGGGCGCCATCGAAGCCCTAGGCCATACGGTCGACCGCGAGTTGGTGGCAGGCGATGTGCGCCTGACCATGGGCGGCGAGCCGACCTTCGTCTCCATCGACGATATGGACGGCAAGGAATGGAACACCGAGGCCGTCGGCCCGCATAAACGTCTGATCGCGGCGGACCTGATTGACCGCCTCATGCGCCGTTTCGCGCCGGGCGGTCTGCTGCACTTCGGCCAAGGCAAATGGTATCCGGGCGAAAGCCTGCCGCGTTGGGCATTGACGGCTTACTGGCGGCGCGACGGTCACGCGCTGTGGGCCAACGGCGAATTCCTCGCGCGCGAAGACAAAGACTATGGCTTCGGGCCTGAAGAGGCCGACAAGTTCTCCG
>CAITZE010000408.1 GCA_903896775.1 uncultured bacterium | reverse complement strand
TAAAGACTGGGCCAGGGGGCGTGGTAGCTCTGGTTGAAGTGATCGAGCGGCAGAATGGGTACCGCAAGACGCGCAATAACGGTGGCAAAATCGTCCGCCAGCGACTCGTAACGACCGATGAAACTCACCGCTAACTCGCCCGCATCATCTACCAGAAACGGATGCTGTAATCCGACCCAGCGCGCTGCATTGGACTGCGTGAGGACGCGCCGCACATACGTATCGAAGGTCTGCGCGGCGGCAGCTTCGGCGTGACCACCGACGGCGGGATTGATCAGGCGATAATGAAACCACGACACCGCCACATCCCAGGGATTTCGTACAAAGGCGAACGAATAATAGCTGTCGTAGGGATCGCGCCCCAGCGCAGCGATGAACTGTTTAGCGGTCGCGTGTTCGCCGAGCTGTGCCGCTGCCGGCGATAGCCCGGATTTTTCCGCATGCGCCGCGCGCGCGTCGGCGTTCTTGCCGCGCACGGGAAAAAACGCGTCGTGCATCGACAGCGCGCTGTTGATGGATGTGCCCGCCGCTTTAGGCACATGGATGAAAAGGAAACGCTTGTCGGGCGCGAGGATCAAAGCCCGTTGAAAGAATAGGCCCAGGTGGCAAGGATCGAATTCACGCCCGGGTTCTTGCGATGGATATCGGCGTTAGAGATGTGAAACACCGCAACGCCCAAACGACCGCTGTCGGTCACGGCATAACTACCGGCCAATCCGACATGGAATTCGAAGGTGCCGCCGAGATAAAGCGGGCTGCTGCCTTGGCGATAAGCGCCGAGACCGCCCTCTGCATCCACTTCCCAGCGCTTTTCAGAACCGAATACAAAAGGTGCAGCGAAACCGGCATAGCCAAAGAGAGAGCCCGCGGATTCCGCAGTCACGCCCACGATGGGCTTGAAGCCACGAAAAACGCCGTCAGTGCCAAACAAGCCGTTTTGAAAACGATAGGCAAGCGAGCCTTCGATATATTTCGGATCACTCGCGACACCGAAGCCGAAAATGCCGGCACCGATTGTTACGCGAGCTTGATCTTCGTATGCAACCGCCGGCGAGAGTACGGCGCAGAGCGCCGCGGCCAATGTGATTGCCGCGACGAAATTTCTTTGCACCATACTACTCACCAGAAAGTTAGCTTAGAGATCGTGACGTGAAGACGGTTACTTGCCGCCGCTCATGGCCTTAACCATGGTTGAACCCAGCGACGCCGGCGAATCCGCAATCAGGAACCCGGCACTCTTCATGGCTTCGAACTTGGCAGCGGCCGTACCTTTACCACCGGAGATGATGGCGCCGGCGTGGCCCATGCGGCGTCCCGGAGGAGCCGTGGAACCCGCGACGAAACCAACAATCGGTTTCTTCTTTTTAGCGGCTTTATAGAACGCAGCGGCGTCTTCTTCGGCAGTGCCGCCGATTTCGCCGATCATGATGATGCCTTGGGTTTCATCGTCGTTGAGGAACAAGTCCAAGCAATCGATGAAATTCGTGCCGTTCACCGGATCGCCGCCGATGCCGATACATGTAGTCTGGCCCAAACCGGCGGCGGTGG
>CAITZE010000407.1 GCA_903896775.1 uncultured bacterium | reverse complement strand
GCCATTCCGGTCGCGGTGGAAGCGATGCCACCGAAGCCGAACACAGCGGCGACCAGCGCGACACAAAGAAACATGACGGCCCAATACAACATGGCTTGCTCCTGTGGCGACCATTACGGCGCACCACTAACGCCCAAGTGGCTTCATCGGTTCCGCCTGGGGCCGCCCAATTCATCGGACCTTTGGCGCCGCTTTACCGCGCAACCGCCTAGGGCTGGGGGCGTTCTATAGCGGAACACCAAGGGTAAGCTCATCAGAGGAGAACCCATGGACAAGTCCATGCACAAAGAAGAGGTCACGCCGGTCGAGGCACGTAGCGGCGTCGTAAGTGGAAGGGTCATCACAGTTTTGGCTCTTTCCTTTGGCGGTACCGTATTGGCGCTGCTTATCGCTTGGCTCGTGTTCGGATTCCGCTGATCCATATCCGCCCGCGCATCGGGCCCGCCTAAATTGGATAATTCATGCTGCGTCGCGCACCACGACTGTCTGATGCCGAAGGCGCGTTGATCGACGAGCTTACGGTGCTGTCCCGCTCGGACGAAACGACGATTTCCGTAAAGGACGTCGAGTTGCGGCTGGAGGGACGCGGCTACACCGATGCACACTCGCGTAAAGCGGTAATGTCATTGCTTCGGCGCGGCTGGATTGAATTGTGCGGCCGCCAAAGGGTAACCTTCACGAAAGCCGGCCAAGAGGCGGTCAAACGCTGAAAGAGTTCATGAAGCTTTATCTTGTCGCTTATGCCGCGACATTGGCCACCCTCGCCGTGCTGGATGGAATTTGGCTTGGTGTGGTCGCACGTGATTTTTACAAAGCCCGGATGGAAACCCTAATGTTGGCGCAGCCTCTCTGGGCGGCGGCAATCGGCTTTTACCTGATCCACGCGGCAGGCTTGGTGGTCTTCGCCGCCACGCCGGCGCTTTCAGGCGACTCCTGGATCTCGGCAGCGTGGCGTGGAGCCCTTTTCGGCCTGTGCGCTTACGCTACATATGATCTGACCAATCTTGCCACGTTGCGCGGCTGGTCGGCGACGCTCAGCGCAGTTGATATCGGTTGGGGGATGCTCGCCAGCGCCGCCGCAGCGACCGCCGCCCTGCAGGCGATGCGTTCGATCCAGTGAAGGCTACGGCGTGCGATACTCGGGGTGACGCTGCACAAACGCGACGACGAACGAGCAGGCCGGTACGATTTTGAGACCCGCGCGTTTGGTGTCGTCGAGCGCGGCGTTGATCAGCTTGCTGCCCACTCCCCTGCCTTCGCTCTGTCGTGGTACCTCGGTGTGGGTGAATATCCGTGAGCCGGCGCGTTCGTGATACTCGGCAACGGCCACACCCCCATCGGCATCCAACTCATAGCGATGCCGGTCCGCATCGTGCCGAACGCCTGATTCGAGATCTTCCACCATCACGCGTCGACCTCCCAGAACATCGGGTAAGACGACTGGATGAGACCCTTTAGATTCTTTCGATAGCCTGCGGGTATGGTGAACTGCCCCCACATCACCGATGGCGTCAACTCGTAGGCGACAGTCTGGATCTCGGCAGCGATTCGCTTGCGGTCTTCGACGCTGTCGGCCTTGGCGAATTTGACCAAGAGCGGCGGAATTCGCGCATCGCAAGACCAGCCGGCGTAATCCTCGCAGGTCGACGCAACATAAAAATGCGAGAGCGGCGAGAACATGTCAGTGCCGTTGGAATAGACGGCGAACATCGACCAACCGTCCTTCTTGGCGCGGCGCGACAGCACGGTCGCCCAATCGCGGGGCTGCTGGTCGACGACGAAGCCGGCGGCGCGCATGTTCTGGATCAGGACCCGCGACGCGGTCTGGCTGATCGAACCGGCGACCTCCATGGCAATGACAGGCGTACCGTCATAACCCGCAGCCTTGAGCTCGGCCTTTGCCGCCTCGATGCTTACCTTGGCCCCGTCGGCACCTGCGGTCGTCGAATAGGGTGTGTCGCACATCCAGAAGGAAGCGCACTGCGGCGTGCGGAATT
>CAITZE010000406.1 GCA_903896775.1 uncultured bacterium | reverse complement strand
TCCTCGGCCGACTGGATGCCTAGAAATCTGGACGCTCGTGTGGAGACCTTTGTGCCTGTGGAAAATGCCACCGTTCATCAGCAGGTTCTGGATCAGATCATGGTTGTGAATTTCAACGACAACCTGCAGAGCTGGGATCTGACGCCCGACGGTCTTTATGTGCGCGAATCCGTCGGCGATCATCCGTTTTCGGCTCATGAATATTTCATGACGAACCCCAGCCTCTCAGGCCAAGGCAGCGCGGTGGAGCGGGCCAAGAAACGGGTGCCCAAGCTGGTTCCCAGCCGTCGTTAAAGCTGATATCAAACGCCGCAATGAGTCTGAAATTGTCCCTGGGGAGTGGGCGGCGAAGTTATGGGAAACAAAGAGTTAGCCGCACCCTTGGCGCTTGAAGCCGCACCTAGGTCACGCCCTGTGGCGGTGATTGACGTCGGATCCAATTCCGTACGCCTTGTGGTCTATAGCGGCCTCACACGCACGCCAATTCCGTTACACAACGAAAAGGTCATCTGCGCGCTCGGCAAAGGGCTGGAGAAAAGCGGCCAATTGAATTCCGAAGGCGTTGGCATGGCCTTCGATACCGTCGCGCGTTTTGTGCGGATCGCGCGGTCATTGGGTGTCGAGCATATTGATACGCTCGCGACAGCTGCTGTGCGCGATGCCGAAGACGGCGCGGCTTTCGCGAAAGCCCTCGAGAAGCGCTGCGACGTCAAAGTGCAAATTCTCACCGGTAAACAGGAAGCGCGGCGCTCGGCTTTAGGTGTGTTGTGTGGCACTCCCGATGCCGATGGCGTGGTCGCGGACCTCGGCGGCGGTAGCTTGGAACTCGTGCAGATTGGCGGCGGCGATATGAGCGAGCATACGACATTGCCGCTCGGCCTTTTGCGGCTCACCGAAGCTGCCGATGGCGACCGCACCAAAGCGCTCGCCATCATCAACAAGGCGCTGGATAAGCACAAGTGGGTTTCGAAGGCTAAAGACAAAACACTCTACGCCGTCGGCGGTG
The DNA here is from genome assembly GCA_903896775.1 of uncultured bacterium. GTDB lineage: Bacteria > Pseudomonadota > Alphaproteobacteria > Rhodospirillales > Rhodospirillaceae > SHVO01. Next base: position 5,051 of record CAITZE010000406.1, on the reverse strand, counting down.
CGTGGCGCTCACTCGCGCGCGTGTGTATCGCGCAGATGGATTATCCGCTGCATGTGCTGGACAACTTCACCCTCGACCGCGCTCAGGCGATTTCACTCTTCGATGTGATCTCGCGGCTCAGCCCTAAAAGCCTGGAGCAGATCAAAGGCATTTCACGCGGACGTCTTGCAACATTGCCATTAGCAGCGGCGGTGCTCGAGCGGTTGCTGGAAATCAATAAGCCGAAGATCCTGGTGTTCTCCATCTACGGTATGCGCGAAGGGCAATTCTTCAAGTCGCTGCCCGATCAATTGCGTAAGCAGGACCCGCTTGTTGCCCTGGCCGAGGAAATCGCGCGCGGCGCGGGCCGTTCGCCGGCAGCCGGTCACGAAACTTTCGAGTGGATGTCGCCGCTGTTCAAGGATGAATCGCCCCGGCAGAAAAAACTCAGACTTGCGGCCTGTCTGCTGCGCGACGTGTGGTGGACCGAGCATCCCGACTATCGCGCCGAGCAGGCTTTCCTCCGGGTCTTGCGCTTGCCGTTCCTGGGTTTGGGTCATGAAGACCGCGCCGCCTTGGCGCTGGCGCTTTACTATCGTTACGGCAGCGGACCGTCAGAGCCCATCATCAAGCAAGCTCATGCGCTCTTGCAGGAATCGCGCATTCACCGCGTCCAGACCATTGGTCTCGCGTTACGCCTGGCTTACGCGCTGTCCGCAGGTGCACCAGGCATTGTGAAAAAAACCAGCTTGAGAATTAGCGCCGGCACATTGATCCTGACGGTGCCCGACGGCGATCCGCTATTCAAATCGGGTCCGTATCTGCGGCGCGTCAAGCGCATCGCTGATCATATGGGAATCGAAGGTCGTATCGACCGAGTGTGAGCGCCGTTCGTTTTTAGCGCTCAAAAATCTCGACACTCTTTCCATTCGCTGTCAGGCCAATGGCAAGCTTCCCGTGTTTAAGCTTCAGCGCATCTTCGCCGAATAGTTCGCGCCGCCAACCGTGTAACGCCGGTACATCGGCAGTGTCCGAAAGGGCAATGGCTTCTACGTCGTCGCTGGTCGCGATGAGCCGCTGGGCCACGTCATGGGCCTCGCTGCGGGCTTTCAACAGAAGCTTCAGTAATTCGGTCACGGCGCGCGGCACCTGACTGTCCCAACCATCCTCGCGTTCAAGTCGGGGGCATTCGGCGTCGGGCACGGCGCGTCCTTTGACGACGGCGGCCAGTACGCCATCGACGTATTTACCGCTCGCCAAAGGCTTGGCGAGACGCGAGCGTTTGATGTCATCGACGGTGGCGGGCATATTCGCCGCCAACTCCAGAATGGCATCGTCTTTCGCCACGCGCTGGCGCGGTACGTCGAAACTTTGCGCGGTGATTTCGCGCCAGGCTGCCAACTCACGCAAAACGGCAAGCATGCGGGGTGCGCGGGTGCGGGCCCGTAAGCGGCGCCACATTTCGCGTGGATCGACTTTGTAGGTATCGGCGCTGGTGAGTACCGCATCCTCTTCGTCCAGCCACGAGGCGCGGCCGGACTTTTCCAGGCGCTGCTTGAGCGATACATAGACCTTACGAAGGTGGGTCACGTCACCCAAGGCATAGATGACTTGGCGGTCTGTGAGCGGGCGCTGGGACCAGTCCGTGAACCGCTGGGATTTATCCAGGTTCGCGCTGGCGAGTTTCGCGACAAGCGCCTCGTAACCCACCTGATCACCGAAGCCGCAGACCATGGCTGCAATCTGGGTATCGAAGACCGGGGCCGGCACTTCGCCCATAGCATTGAAGAAGATTTCCAGATCCTGGCGTCCAGCGTGAAACACCTTAAGGACGCTTGGATCGGCAAACAGCTCGTAAAGCGGCTTCAGATTTATGTCCGGGGCCAATGGATCGATACAATAGGCCTCGTCCGGGCCAGCCACCTGTATCAGGCACAGTTTGGCCCAATAGGTGGTCTCGCGCATGAATTCGGTATCAACCGTAATGAAATCCGAACCCTTGAGGCGCTCGCAGAACGCCGCCAGGGTCGCGCTATCGGTGATCAGGCTCGGTTTGCTTGGATTCGTCGTGGAATTCATGGGGCCAGTCTTAACGGGTCGCTTCGGCCCTCGCAACTGCCGGCAGAGCGGTAAATACCGTAAGGCCATAACCGGGAACAGCACGCCGAAGCCTTGACAAAAGGCCGTGTTCGGTGTGGTTTCACGCCCTTCAAGCGGCCCGGAAACGAACCGGGTCCGCCTTTGTAATTACAAGGATTTGGCGATGCATCGCTATCGGACACATACCTGCGGCGCCCTCCGGCAAGAAGATGCCGGCCAGGAAGCGCGGATTTCAGGCTGGGTTCACCGCAAGCGCGACCACGGCAATCTCCTGTTCGTGGATTTGCGTGACCAGCATGGCCTGACCCAATGCGTGGCCGATATTTCCAGCCCGGTTTTCAAGATTCTCGAAGCCGCGCGTCCCGAGAGCGTCATTGCCGTCACCGGCAAAGTCGTTCCGCGCTCAGCCGAGACCATCAACGACAAGCTGCCCACAGGCCGTATCGAGTTGGTCGCGGCCTCTGCCGAAGTTCTGTCCGAAGCTGCCGTTCTGCCTATGCAGGTCGCGGGCGAGCAGGAGTACTCCGAGGAAATGCGGCTCACCTACCGCTTTCTCGACCTGCGACGCGAGAAGATGCAGACCAATATCCTGCTGCGCTCGTCGGTTATCGCCAGCATCCGCCGGCGTATGTGGGATGCGGGTTTCGTCGAATTCCAGACGCCCATCCTCACCGCCTCATCGCCCGAAGGTGCCCGCGACTTCCTGGTTCCTTCGCGTATTCACCCTGGCAAGTTCTACGCGCTGCCGCAGGCGCCGCAGCAATTCAAACAGCTACTGATGACCTCGGGCTTCGACCGCTATTTCCAGATCGCGCCGTGTTTCCGCGACGAAGACAGCCGCGCCGACCGTTCACCCGGCGAGTTCTATCAGCTCGATTTTGAAATGGCCTTTGTCACGCAGGACGATGTGTTCGAAACCATCACGCCGGTACTCGCTGGCGTGTTCGAGGAATTCGGCAAGGGCAAGCCTGTCACCAAGGGTGCGTTCCCGCGCATTACTTATGCCGACGCCATGCTGAAGTACGGCAGTGACAAGCCCGACCTGCGTAACCCGCTGCTGGTCAGTGACGTCACGGAGGCTTTCCGCGGCTCAAGCTTCGGACTGTTTGCGAAAAACATCGAGAAGGGCGGCATCGTGCGCGCCATTCCGGCGCCGAAGTCTGCCGACAATCCGCGCAGTTTCTTCGATAAACTCAATGACTGGGCGCGTGAAAACGGCGCTGGCGGTCTTGGCTATATTCAATACAAGGACGGCGAGGCTCGCGGCCCCATCGCCAAGAATCTCGACGCTGAACGCGTCGCCAAGATCAAAGCCGCGACGGGCGTTGCCGACGGCGACAGCGTGTTCTTTGTTTGCGATCAGCCCGAGCCGGCTGCCAAGTTCTCAGGCCTCGTGCGCACGAAGCTGTGCGACGAGCTGAACCTGCTCGACCGCAATAAGTTCATGTTCTGCTGGATCGTCGACTTTCCGATGTTCGAGCGTAATAAGGACACCGGCCAGATCGAGTTCAGTCATAACCCGTTCTCGATGCCCCAGGGCGGCATGGAAGCCCTGTTGAACCAGGACCCGCTGACGATCAAAGCGTTCCAGTACGACATCGTCTGCAACGGCGTCGAGTTGTCGTCGGGCGCTATCCGTAACCACCGTCCCGACATCATGTACAAGGCCTTCGAGATCGCCGGCTATACGCAGGCGGACGTCGAAGCGCGCTTCGGCGGCAGGCTCAATGCGTTCAAGTACGGCGCCCCGCCGCATGGCGGCTCTGCGCCCGGCATTGACCGCATCGTGATGCTGCTGGCTGATGAGCCCAATATCCGCGAAGTTATCCTTTTCCCGATGACGGGGCGCGCCGAAGACTTGCTGATGCAGGCGCCAAATTCGGTGTCGGAGAAGCAGCTGCGCGAGCTGCACATCAAGCTCAATCTGCCGAAAGAAGCTGGTCCGAAGGCGGAAGTGAAGGCAGGCTAATAAGTTCTGTCACCCTGGAGTTCGTACCAGGGCTCAGAATTACCGGGTCTTGAAGCCGAACTTTTCGCGGCGTTCTTGCTTGATCTTGTACATGGCGGCGTCGGCTGCTTCCAAAAGCTCTTTAACTTCGGCCTTGGCCGCATACATGTGCACGCCACAACTCGCTTTGAGCGGGATCTGATTGTTATCCCACGCTGCGTAGGCGTTGTTGAGCTTACGGTCTAAATCTTCCGCACGTCGCACGCCGTTACGCTTGTTGGAGCGGGGCAAGAGAATGGCGAACTCGTCGCCGCCTAAGCGGCCGATGTAGTCGGTATCGCGGATGTGGCCCTGCAGCAGGTTAGAAACCGTACGCAACACTTCGTCACCTGCAGCGTGTCCGAAGGTATCGTTAATTGGCTTGAACTCATCGAGATCGACAAAGATCAACACGCCGCCGACGCCATGACGGCGGGCAACCGACAATTCGTGTGTCAGACATTCTTCAAAGCCGCGGCGGTTAAGTACCTTGGTCAGCGCGTCGGTCGTCGCGAGGTTTTCAAGATCGGCGATACGCCGGTTCTGCTCCTGAAGGTGCCGGGAAATCTCTTCTACCAGTGTATGAGCGAGCTGAGCGATCTGCAGGATCGCGTTGGCGCCTTCGGCGGCTTTATCGGGTTTGACCTGTTCGGTGAAGCGGACAAGTTGAGCCAACTTCGTCACGATCGAATTTTGGTCAGGTTCCGGCGCGGGCACGCGCTTCGGTTCCGGCATCCCCGACATGTCGGCGGCTCCTCGTTCCCCAATGGACGGCATATTGTTGGCCATACCCTTGGGGGTCAACAGTTTCAAATATGCGCCAGCGCAGGCGCCTCAATTTCCGACAAATCGTACCTTCTTAACAGAAACCGGAGGTATGCAATTTCCACCTTATCAATATCATTTTTTGCAAATGGCAAAAATAAGTCATTGATATGTCGGGCGAATTAATTAGTTCAGCGGAATAACGGAACCGGCGGTAATC
>CAITZE010000405.1 GCA_903896775.1 uncultured bacterium | reverse complement strand
GCGGCTTTCGCCTCGCCGGGGCTGGCCAGCGTGTCGATCAGGATCAAGCCAGTCTTGCCTTCGATGATGGTCATGGCGGCGACCGAAAGCCCGCGCACCTGATAGACATGATCGGTGATCTGAAACAGGCCGGTGATGGCGTCGAGCTGGGCTTCGCGCCACAGGCTGGGATTGACGGTGGCGGGTGCATCGCCCTTGAGCGCCGCATAGGCGCCCGCGCCCACCGCATCGCTGGCGATGAAGCCGCGCATGGCGTCATCGAAATCCTTGTGGTCGTTAAAGGGCAGGCGGGACAGAAGCGCCCGATTGGCTGCCGCCACATCGGGCTGGACGGGCTTGTTCTCCTGCGCCTGCGCGGCGGACACAAGAATTGCGATCATCAGCGCGGACAGGCGTAAGGACTTGGTCATGGGATCACCTCTGGCGCAACATGGCGAAAAGCCGGCCCGATTATAAGTCTCCAGCGCGCCGCCCGGTACGCAAAACTTATGCAGCTCAAGTTGCAGCAAGCAATAATGGCAAATGGAGGGGCCAGCCTACCCCCCTCATCGAAGAGGCTTAGCCGCTACTTTTGCGGTATTGAAGCGAATTACTTCTGCTCTGATGACCAGGGAAAGTTTACATATTGGTCGCGGGTGTCGTAGCAGGTGTTGCCGTACATCTTGAGATACGCATCGCGGCGCACCGGGTTTTTAAAGACAGATGCCGGATCGGCCAGGTCGGCTTCATATTGCGCGATATTTTTTTTGGTGAGAGCGATGGGAAGAATATCCATCGCTTGCGGAATGCTCTTGCCCATCAGCCAGTCGGCAGCAAACTGACCCATCGCGTAGCCGAAAACAGGCGACGCCAGAGAGACGCTCGCTTTATAGGGACTTGCGCTCTTTTTGATCTCTGACACGGCCTCTGGCTCGCCATCGATGCCACCCAAGAATTGGTCAGGCCGATCCTTGCCGGCCGCGCGCAACGCTTTCAATGCGCCAAGCACGACGGCGTCGGCACCGAGAACGACGTCTATATTCGGGTTGGCAAGGAGAATGGTATTCATGGTGGCGAAGCCCCCCTCTTTGCTGACCGGTTTCGGCGCTATATCTGCAACGATTGTGACACCGGGAAGCTTATCGAGCCCGTCGCGCATTGCTTGGAATCTTGGTGACAAATACTGCATGGTATCCTGAGTAAGCAGGACCACACGCGCCTTGCCGTGAAGCTTGGTGTTTATATAGACGATCGCCGCGTCGGTCAGCACCTTCCCCGTCGCATATTGTGGAGCATTGAGAAGCAGTGTTGCGGGGGGAGGCATAACGGTGCCAACAAAGGCCCCTGACCAGATGACCTCTTGGAGGCTGTGGCTGATGGCTATTGGATCCGATGAGGTTCCAATCACGGCGCCCACTTTTGAGGCTTTCAGCAATCGTAGTTGCTCAATCGCTTTGGCGACATCGTTCTCGACGACAACTCTGTTGTATTCCAATCCGCGATCCTTGGCGGCCAGCGACAAACCGT
>CAITZE010000404.1 GCA_903896775.1 uncultured bacterium | reverse complement strand
CCGGTCTCTGGCTTCACGATCGATGAGATCGAACCGCGCCTGTTCTCCTTCAATAATCCCTTCGGCGCTTGCCCGGCCTGCGATGGCCTCGGCGTGAAGATGTTGTTCGATCCGGTACTCGTAGTTCCCGACGACAGCGTCAGCATCGAAGACGGCGCCGTTGTGCCGTGGTCGGCCTCCTCCGTACCTTCGCCTTACTACCTGCAAGCACTGAAGGGTGTGCTCGCCCACTACGGCGCCAAGATCGATGTGCCGTGGAAAAAGCTTCCCGCCAAAGTGCGCGACGCCGTGCTGAACGGCACCGACGACGAGATCACCATCAAATTCAGCGATGACGTGCGCAAGTACGAGACGCGCAAAGCCTTCGAAGGTGTGCTGAATAATCTGCAACGCCGTTGGCGCGAGACCGAGTCCGCCTGGATGCGTGAGGAACTGGAGAAGTATCAGACCAGCCAGCCTTGCGAAGTCTGCCACGGCCACCGCCTTAAGCCCGAAGCGCTCGCAGTCAAGATCGAGAAAAAGAACCTCGCCGAGATTTCCGAGTTGAGCATCGCCGACGCCGCAACGTGGTTTGCGAGCCTCTCCAAGTCGCTCGGTGCAAAGCATATTGAAATCGCTCGGCGCATCTTGCGCGAGATCGACGACCGCCTGCATTTCCTCAACAACGTCGGGCTGGACTACCTCACGCTTGCCCGCAATTCCGGCACGCTATCCGGCGGCGAAAGCCAGCGCATACGCTTGGCGTCTCAGATCGGCTCTGGGCTGACCGGCGTGCTTTATGTGCTGGACGAGCCCAGCATCGGCTTGCACCAACGCGACAACAACCGTCTGTTGGATACCCTGCGCCGCTTGCGCGATATTGGAAATACAGTGTTGGTCGTGGAACACGACGAGGACGCCATCCGCAGCGCCGACTACATCATCGACATGGGTCCGGGTGCCGGCGTGCACGGCGGCAAAGTCGTGGCCGAGGGCGACCTCAACGCCATTCTCAAATCCAAGGACAGCCTTACCGCCGCTTACCTCAACGGCACACGCGAAGTGGCTGTGCCCGAAACCCGCCGCAAGGGCAACGGCAAGGTGCTGACGGTCAAAGGGGCACGCGCCAACAATCTGAAAAATGTCAGTGTCGATTTCCCGCTGGGCACGATGACCTGTGTCACCGGCGTGTCCGGCGGCGGCAAGTCGTCCCTCGTACTTGAGACGCTTTATAAAGGGCTCGCCAAACACCTTTACGGCGCGCGCGATTTGCCCGGCCCTCACGACAAGATAGAGGGCATGGCGCAACTTGATAAAGTCATCGATATCGATCAGTCACCGATTGGCCGCACGCCGCGTTCTAACCCGGTTACGTATACCGGCGCTTTCACGCCTATCCGCGAGTGGTTCGCCGAATTGCCGGAAGCCAAAGCGCGCGGTTATGCGCCGGGGCGCTTTTCCTTCAACGTCAAAGGCGGGCGTTGCGAAGCCTGTCAGGGCGACGGCTTGATCAAGATCGAGATGCACTTCCTTCCCGATGTCTACGTCACCTGCGATGTCTGTAAAGGCAAACGCTACAACCGCGAAACGCTGGAGGTGCACTTCAAAGGCAAGAGCATCGCAGACGTGCTCGACATGACTGTCGAAGAGGGCGTCGAGTTCTTCAAGGCCGTGCCCAGCATCCGCGAAAAGATGGAGCTGCTGAAACAGGTTGGTCTTGGCTATGTGCACCTAGGCCAGCAGGCCACAACTCTTTCCGGTGGCGAAGCCCAACGCGTCAAGCTCGCGAAGGAACTCAGCAAACGCGCGACGGGCCGCACGCTTTATATCCTGGATGAACCCACCACCGGTTTGCACTTCGAAGACGTACGCAAACTGCTGGAAGTGCTGCACACCCTGGTGAACCAGGGCAACACGATGGTTGTGATCGAACACAACCTCGAAGTCATCAAGACCGCCGATTGGATCATCGATCTCGGACCCGAAGGCGGCTCTGGCGGCGGCGAGATTGTCGCCATCGGCACACCGGAAGACGTTGCACAAGTGAAGTCCAGCTACACTGGGCAGTTCTTGAAAGAGCGTTTGAAAGCGGCAGTGAAGACCAAGAAGCGGGCGTAACGCGGTTACGGCACGAGCTTGTGCCAATGCGGGTTATGGTCAACAACATCAAGCACTTCTTTGAGATCCGTGCTGGCGAAGTAATTGTAGATCGGCTTTCCCTTGTAAGCCCACTGGGTAGTTTGATCGCCGCGAATAACAATCGACCAGTCGCCTTGCGGCTTGGCGCTGGCGCGCGCAAAGACCGGCAGCCAGCCATCGCCGGTACACACATCATCGCAATTAGCTTTGCCGTCGGCATCGCGATCGTTTGTGTAGAACGGCACGCCCGCGTCGTTGGCGAAACTGTAAGCTCCTTTATTGTCGAAGACGCTGACTTCAGCCGGACTCCACGGCGGTTGCGCCGTCGCAGCTATAGTTGCCGTCGCGATACCGCACAGCACGATCATTCCCAGAATACGGGTGAGTTTTAGCATCGGTAAGGCCTCCCTGGCCGGCGGCATGCTAAACGCGCCACGGACCCTATAGCAAGCCGCTTTGGGCGAACTTCATGCCACGGGTGGCGGCTGGCCGTTGTGTTTCGGCAGGGTTTCATTGATGCAGGCCCAGCTCGGCGCTTCCTTGACCCAAATCGTCGCGCCGGGTTTGGCGATCTCAGTGTCATCTAACGTACCGCCGCGGATGAAAATCAGATGAGGCCGGGCTTCCGCCTCGCTGAACAGAGACGTACCGCACTTCGGGCAAAAGCGCCTATGCATGCGATTGCCGCTGTCGGCGGTGCTGGGGTAATCGGTTGTGACGCCGGTGATTGTAACATCGGCCTTAGTGAAACAGACATTCACGGTGGCGTTGCCGGTACCCAAATACTGGCACAGCCGGCACCAGCAGCTACGCGCCGCAATGGGCTGCGAGGTGCTGCTGTAACGCACAGCGCCGCAAAGACACCCTCCCGTTATGGCCATTTGGTCCTCCCCTATTTATGGCGGCGATCATAGCGGCATCTGTTACATCCGAAAACATGCGTGAACAGAACCCTGTCATGCAAATTTATTGCTGCTATTATGGCGGCGGGGAGGAAAGCACAACGGTTAACACTGCGAGCGCAGCAACCTCTTTCCTTGAAAAAATTCATATGAATACGCCCGACGCGTCGGCGCCTCAGCCGCGACGCAATCAGGACATCTTGGAATTCTATCGCGAGCGGATCGTGTATCTGCTCGCCGGTGCCGTGATGGCGTTCATCACGCCAGGCGTGGCGCTCAATTTCTATGAAGGCCATTATCTTGTCGCTTTTGCCGCCGCCGTGATCGTGGTG
>CAITZE010000403.1 GCA_903896775.1 uncultured bacterium | reverse complement strand
GCCGCCGCAGCAGCCGGCAGGTCGATGTTGGTGGCAGCTACGATGCGCACGGAGACCGCCAGCGTCTCACTGCCGCCAAGGCGCTCAAACTCACCGTACTCGATCACGCGCAGGATTTTTTCCTGCACCGGCAAACCGGCATTGCCGATCTCGTCGAGAAGCAGCGTACCTCCGTCGGCCAGCTCAAAGCGGCCTAAGCGCCGTTTCGCCGCACCCGTGAACCCCTTCATGCTCATTAGCATGCTGGTGAGTCCTACCCGTCGCGAGGCTTTGGAACGAGCGATCGAAGCCGGCGTCGATGACATCATCATCAAACCGGTCACCGCCGAACGCGTTCAGGAACGCCTCAAGCTGGTGACCTTCCATCGCCGGCCTTTCATCGCCACCGATAGCTACCTTGGGCCGGAACGTAAAAACGAGGAAAGTGCCGCGCGTGTTCGCCGTATCCCCGTGATAAACACCTTGTTCGAGAAAGTCAGCGGCCGGGAGATGGATAAATTCACCCTCAAGGCCGCCGTCGAAGGCTCGCTGCAAAAGGTGCTACAAGCTCAGCTCGATTCCCAGAGTTTCCGGCTGGGCGAGGTCTGCGAACGTTTGGTTCTGGCCTATGATACAGGCAGCATCACCAACGAAGTGCAGGCGGATTTGATGATGCTCGCCGACGTCTTGAAGGACGCCTCCGGCGTGGCCGAGCGCCTAAAGGACATACAGCTTTCTGGGCTGTGCATTTCGCTCGCCGAAAACGTCAATCAGATCGCCGATCATTATGCCGAACCGACCGAGAAGGAAGTCGACCTGATCCGGAAAGTAACGATGGCTTTCAAGATGGCGATGAAGGCTCCGGAGCCAGAAGATCTTCAAATCGACGACCTCGATATGAGTGAGTTCAGCGGCCCCGCCAATTGATCTTTGGCTAATTAATCTGCAAATGCGTCGCCCGCACTTAGGCGTGCCAGTTGGTCACCAGGAAATCGGAAACTTCCGGTTTGATGTTGAACCATCGTGCGTCGTTTTTGGTGGTATCGACGACGACAAGCTTGTCGTCCATGTTCATCGCCGCCCAGACCTTCGTCCCGACAAACTGCGCATCAAGATCGCCGTGCAGGTAAAATACGTTCTTGTTGACGCGCGCCCAGGCGCAGCCAAAAGATTCGATCGTCTCGCGAATGCGGTCGTCGCCGCGCTCGGGCCGAAACAATTCAAATGCGACAAAGATGTTGCGCGACGGTTGCGCCATAAAATGTATCCCCCACCACTCTTTTTATACTTGCCTTCCCCGTGGCCGCAATCACTGGAGTGGCATTGATTGTGGAGGGGTGGTTGTCTTTAGCCCGAGACACCTAAAAATTAGGTCAATTCCATACAATTAAGCGGAAACTCTTGCACATATAAAATCTATGGTTGTTTTTTCACGCCAATAAATCCATTAACTATTGTGGATAAACCGTAGGACCTAGCTCAATAGCGCGCCATCCGCATAGTCCACCGGTCACCAGCCTTAATTCACAGCGGTCGGGGACTATTTGGGGGCAATCGCGCGAAGCGGGTGGGATTGGCGTGGACGCAGAAATCGGGGCATTCCTGCGATTTTGCCTAGAAATTGTCTTTTCAATAGAGGACTGCCGTATCACAAGCGGTTGTTGCTATAACAGCCCCGCCCGTGCTCCGGCTTCGCGGTCACAGTGAAGCCGAAAGGTGGGACGTTGGCTATTTATCATATAGGGGATTTCTGAATGGGCGGCCGCAGCAGAGTAGGAACCGTTAGACGATTGGCGCTCTTGGCGTCGGCCGCATCTGTGTGCAGCATCGCGCCGGCTTTGGCCGCCAATTTGACGATTAGCACTGTCCAAACGACGCCGGTTGAAACCGCGATCGGCGATGGTACCGGAGCAGGCAGCATCACGGTCAATCCCGGCGGCGGCATTGCCGTCACCGGACCTGTTGACGCGACAGTCGACAGCAGCAACAACTTTTCGAACGGCGGCACGATCGTCAACGGCCAAGAAACCAATGCTACCGGTATCCTGGCCCTGACGACTAAAAATGGCGTCGCCAATAATATCACGAGTTCAATTTCCAACCTGGGCTCAATCACCCTGTCGGGACCGCAGACAGTCCAACAAGACTCCTTCAACGCCGGCATAAAAGTCAGCGGCCTTGGCACCTTCACCGGCAACATCAACAACAGCGTTCTGATCGCCTGTTCCGATGCAGCCTGTAGCGATCCTTCAACTGAAACGAAGACAAGCGGATCGATCCTCGTCGGCGGCAACTCGTCTTACGGCATGTTGGTCCAGAGCAATATGGTCGGCTCGTACTCGAACTTGGGCACGATCTCGACGCCTGGCGATAATAGCTACGGCATGGCCTTAACCGGTCACCTCACCGGCACCTTGTTAAATAGCGGCACCATCAATGCGGGCGGCACCGGCGGCGTGGGCCTGTATGTCGGCGGCGGTGTCGATGGTCTGGTTAAAATTGCCGGTACGGTGAATGCCGGTTCCGGCGCGACGTTAACAAGCACCAACGGCGTGACTTACACGACCGTCGCAGCCACTCCCTCCACTGCCACCGTTTGGATCGCTTCAAACGTGACGCAGGGGCTTTTGATGACCGGCAACCAGATCACGCTCGCGAACGAGGCGTTGGATCCGGTGACGGCCGCCCTAACATCACCCGCGGATTCCAATATAGTTGGCGTTGGCGGTCCGGGCATTTTGGTCACGCAGGGCGGCCTCAATACGACACTGGC
>CAITZE010000402.1 GCA_903896775.1 uncultured bacterium | reverse complement strand
GCCGAAGGCGGAAGCCTAGCTATGCTTTTTTAGAAGCAAATCCTTGGCTTGATTGACTTTGGCGGCCAAATAGTCGCTGCCGCCGTGGTCGGGGTGAAGCTGCGCCATGAGGCGGCGATAGGCGGCTTTGACCTCGCCTTCGCTCGCGTCGTTTTTAAGGCCCAGGATCCGGTAGGCCTCATCTGCCGTCATGGCTCCTTGCGGCGATGACGCGCTAGTATCACCTGCAGTTGTGCTTTCGCGCCATTCGGGGTGACTTCTGTCGAGAAAGGCTTCCAGCAATCCTGAAGAGTCTGCGTCGCCCTGAACCTCGCGGAGTAACGACAAAAGTTCATCACGACTGAGTGAAGCCAAGCGGCGGCCTTGAAATTGGCCCTGCTTTACTTCGCCGTCCATAGCGCCACTGGAAAGATCGAGACTCATGCGCAGATACGCGGTCTCAACTTCCGAAGCACTGGGCGCGTCCGCGGCCTTATGACCAAACCGGAATGAATGGAACATAGCGCTAAACTGACGGCCCATGTGCAGCATGCTCATGATCCGCATACCCCAGGCCGCCAGCGCCATAAGTCCGGCAACCGCAGCGCCGAGGCGGCCCGTTGCCGCGAAAAACAAAATCACCAGCCCGATGAGCCCGATGCCGCCCCAATTGATGGCTTTACGCACAGTTTTGATATCGGTGTGCGCGAACCAACGCAGGACCTGCACGACCGTTACCAGCAACAGAAGTCCGAGGAGCAGCGCTGGCATAGTTTAGCTATTCCCGCCCATCTGGTTCGTCAGCTTTAAAACAACGCCGCCAGCCTTGCGGCTGAAATTCTCGAGGGCCTTACGTCCACCGGCAGCAAAGATCGCCACGGCTTTGAGAAGATCGCGTAGCTGTTGCGGACTACGCGCATCGAAAATCGAATAGGCGCCGTGCGTGATCTGGGCGATTTGCCGAAAGACGCTGCCCGCCGGCTCCGCACCACCTTCATGGAAAATGAAGACCGGCACGCCGCGCAACGCCAATTGGCCCGCAGCGGCGGCAATAAGGTCGGCTGATTCTTCAACCGCATCACCGATGAAAACAACCGCGTTGACCTTGCCGCGCTTCGCCTCTTCCGTTGCATGACGCAACATGCGCTCGATTTGTGTATTGCCGCTCATGACCTCGACGCCGCGCATAAGGCCGATGACGCGCTCGGCATTGCTCAGCCAAGGACTCGCGCCAAAATCCATGAGGCCGCGATAGTAAACAAGTTGCACATCAAGGCCGCCAACTGTCGCGGCTTCTTGAAACATCTCGGTCTGGATGCCCATGGCCTGAGCCCAGGTGGGTCCACGGCTGGCCGTCGCGTCCATGGCGAAAATCAATCGGCCGTTTTTACCATCCGGCGCGCGCATCGGCGTCTTGGCGGCCTGCTTTAAAAACGCGGCAACGCTTTGACTGGTCGGCCTTACGGTTGGCGTTTTATCGGCCATGCTGCCCTTCCACCTTTATAAGGCGCTCACCATGCCGGTCTCGAGCGCTTCGGGGAGACCGAGCACGCGCATGAGATTGCGGATCTCCTGACGCGCGGCCACATGCGACATGGCAACTTCGCGGCCTTCCGAAAGCATTGCCAAATCTTCGGCCGTGAGACCATCCAGGAACAGCTCACGATAGATCACCCGCTCGTGGATGCCGTCGGCGACACGAAACCCGATGCGTTTGGCGAGATCACCAACGAGGCGTTCCATCAACTTCTTGTTGCGTGCTTCGAGTTGGCCGAGACGATTGCGCACCACCACCCAATCCATGGAGCCACCATCGCGTTTCGCGCGCGCTTGTTTGGCTTTCCAGACACGCTCGGAAT
>CAITZE010000401.1 GCA_903896775.1 uncultured bacterium | reverse complement strand
CTCGCGGTCAGCGCAAAGGATAAGACCCTAACGTCCGACTATCTTGAGGGCCTGACGTGGCTGAGCCGTGCCGCTGACGCCGGCTGGCCAGAGGCACAAGGCGCGTTGGCGGCGGCACATACTTTTGGACCGACACCAATTCGCAACGGTGAAGAGGCCGCCTATTGGTTGTCGCTCTACGAAAACAATCCCGGCAAATCACGCATTGGATTCACACCGATGTCGCAAGCCGATGTGAACGCCATCGCCAAAAGCCTAACGCCGGCCCAGCGTGCCGCTGGAGAGCAGCGGGCAGCCCAATGGCAACGCAAAGCCTGGTTGCCGCCGACCCAACAAACGGGCGGACCAGGCTTGGAGCGTACGCCTGGACGCGACCGGCGCTGACCGACGTTTTCGAATTGAGTGGCGTGTGAATCACATCTCATGAAAACCAAAGCGCCCTCCTCGCCGCGGCAACGCCAGCGCGATCTATCACATGAGAGCCGAGCCGCGCGTTTCTTTGCGGGCTTAAAGAAGATCGCGCCGCTCGCGATGATCGCGATGTTCGGCGTTGCCATTTGGCTGCTGAGCACGACGCTCGCGGGCGATCGGTTCCTGGACATTCGCGATTACGTCACCAGCCTTCCGTGGGAACAAATCGCAGCAGCGATTGCCTTTACTGCCGCGAGCTATTCCATGCTGGTGTGTTTTGACCTGCTGGCGTTGCGTTATGTCGGCAAAGATTTGCCCCTGCGCGCCGTGGCGATGACGTCTTTCATCTCTTATGCCTTTACCAACAGCATCGGCCTCGGCGGCCTTGGAACTCTGACGGGCGGGTCGGTGCGCTACAGGCTTTATGCCGCTGCCGGCCTTACGGGCCTTGAGATCACTGCTGTGATCGCCTTCTGCCTCGTCACGTTCTTCATGGGCGTGATTCTAATGGGCGGCATCACTTTGACGCTGCGCCCGCACGCTTTGTCGGAACTCGAGACCATATCGCCGCTGCTGACACAAAGCATCGGCGCGCTGATGGTCGCGATAGTTGTTGGGTATTTGCTGTGGAGCCTGATGCGTCGCCGCGCGCTCGTAATCGGCAAATGGCGTTTGCGGATGCCGGCTTTCGAACTCGCGCTCGCGCAAGTCATGATTTCCAGCCTGGATATTATGATGACGTGCGCCGTGCTTTATACGCTCATGCCGCTGGACGCCGGGTTCGGTTTCATAACATTCCTGACGATCTTCATCGTGTCTTTGGTCGCCGGCGTCGTCAGTCACGTCCCGGGCGGTCTCGGTGTGTTTGAGGGCGTGCTGTTGCTGTTGCTGCCCAATGTCGATATGGCGCAGGCGGCCGGCGCGCTTTTGGCTTACCGCATGGTTTACTACCTGCTGCCGCTGGCTATCGCAGCAGCCTTGCTGGCCGGCAATGAAATTTACACGCAGTGGCGCAGTGTCGCGAAAGTCGCCCGTTTGCTGGGCGATCAAGTGACGCGTGTCGCCCCTCAGGTATCCGCCATCGCCGCGTTCCTCGCAGGTATCGTTTTGCTGGTATCTGGCGTGACACCAGCGGTAGATGAGCGTCTAGCGGAAATCGAAAAATTCCTGCCGCTTTCGGTTCTGGAAGCCTCGCATCTGGTCGGCAGCGTGACCGGCATTGGCCTTATGCTGCTTTCTCGGGCGCTGCTACAGCGGCTGGATGCGGCTTACCTGCTGACTTTGACCTTGCTTGGTGTCGGCGCTACGGCGTCATTGCTGAAGGGGTTGGACTACGAAGAAGCGCTGTTCCTCTCGTTCTTGGCCGTGGCGTTGATCCCGACGCGCAAAGCTTTTTATCGGCGCGCTGTCTTGCTGGGACAACGCTTCTCGGGTGAATGGACTGCCGCTGTCACTGTGATCGTAGCCGGAACGATCTGGCTGGGATTTTTCTCCTACCGTCACGTCGAATACTCTCGCGATCTGTGGTGGCAGTTTGAATTTACCGGCGACGGTCCACGCTTCTTGCGCGCAAGCTTAGCGGTGGCTCTCGTCGGCATGGGCGCGGCTATTGCACAGTTGTTGCGCCCTCTGCCGCCAACGCCGTCCCTCCCGGAACCCAAAGACATCCCCCGTATCGGCGAGATCGTCGCGGCCTCGCGCGATACCAAAGCGGCGCTGGCTCTGTTGGGCGACAAGAATATTCTGTTCAGCGACCGCGGCGACGGCTTCATCATGTATGGCGTACGTGGACGGACGTGGATCGCCATGGGCGATCCGGTGGGGCCGGCCGAGATTAGGGCCGAGTTAGCCTGGAAGTTCCGCGAATTGTGCGACCAGTACGATGGGGTTCCGGTCTTCTACCAAGCCGATGCCGAGAACTTGGCTTTATACGTGGATTTGGGGCTTTCGATGATGAAGTTGGGCGATGAAGCCCGTGTCGATTTGTCAAAGTTCTCATTAGATCAGCCGAGCTTCAGAGACTTGCGGTACGGCCACCGCCGCTCGGGCAAAGAGGGGGCCACCTTCGAGGTGCTGTCGCCGCTGGCCGTGCCAAATGTCCTGGCGGAGTTGCGCGTCATTTCCGATCATTGGCTCGATGCTCACAAGACCCGGGAAAAAGGCTTCTCGGTCGGACACTTCGACGAAACCTACCTCTCCCGCTGCCCTTGCGCCGTTGTGCGTAAAGACGGGCGCATTATCGCCTTTACGAACCTTTGGCTCGGTGCTGGCTTGCAGGAATTATCGGTCGATCTGATGCGGTATGTGCCCCACCAGATTTACGGCGTCATGGATTTCATGTTTGTGGAATTGATCCTATGGGGCCAACGGCAAGGTTATCAGTGGTTCAATCTGGGGATGGCGCCGCTGTCTGGGATGGAAGCCCGCAAATTCTCGCCGGTATGGTACCGAATTGGTTCATTGGCCTATCGCTTTGGCGACCAATTCTATAATTTCCAAGGCTTGCGGAAGTACAAAGAGAAGTTCAATCCTGAATGGCGACCCAAGTTCCTTGCCTCGCCGGGCGGTTTCGCAATAGGCCGCGTTCTGATGGACGCAACCACGCTGATTTCCGGCAGCCTGGGCGGAGCCGTCAAAAAATAGCGACTGTCGCGAGTTTACTCGCGTTGCTGTTTCTGACCTCATGCGACCGCGATCACAACCAGCGTATCCGCTCCGACATCAATGTCGCGCCCTTTGGTAAAGTGGCGCTTTATCGCTACGGCGATAACGCACGCAATATCGTCGTATATTTTTCCGATCAAAAAGGATGGCGCGCGGATTTCGATGACGAAGCCTGGGGGGTCGCGTGGCCCGACCGGGTCGTTGCCGGCGTAGATCTGCCGCGCCTCGCCAAGACCCTGGCAAGTGGCGCGCAATGTATTGACTATGCTGGCGCGGTGAAGACTTTAACCGACGCAGTCGCCCGTGAACTTAAGACCGAGCCCGACGAAGAACCGTTTCTGATGGGACGGGACGATGGGGCTTCGGCTGCTTATGCGACGGCAGTTCAGAGCCCCTCGAACAAAGTTCAAGGGGTGGTAACGCGTGAATTCTGTCCCGTGCTGCATAGCCCATTGCCGCCCTGCCCGGGTCAGGGAAACCTCGCCGCTACGCAAAGCGACGATGGATTTTTGCTGCAAACATCAACCGCCGTGAAAGCGCCGTTCGTCGCCGTCACCGATCCAGCACAATGCAAAGCTGCCGACGTCGAGGCCTTCACCGACGGTATGACGGATGGACGAGTCGTAGAGCCAGAACCGAATCAGATGACCGACCTTATGATTTCGGTCGTCACACAAACCAACGCCCGCACCTCGGCAGGACCAGAGGTCGCAGATCTCAAAGGCATTCCAGTTGTGGAAGTGCCCGCGGCGAAAGAAGGCGACGACCGCTTGGCGATCATCCTGAGCGGAGACGGCGGCTGGGCCGATATCGATAAGTCTATCGGTGAGCGTTTGGCTAATCAGGGCATCGCTGTCGTGGGCTTCAATTCCCTCAAGTATTTCTGGGAAGAGAAAACGCCCGAAGAGTCCGCCGCCGATCTGGAACGCGTCGTGCGCCATTATCTCGGTGCCTGGAACCGCAAACGCATCGTGCTGGTGGGCTTTTCCTTTGGCGCCGACGTGCTGCCGCTGCTCTATGAGCGCCTGCACGCCGACCTGAAAGAACGCACGTCGCTCGTGGCGCTTTTGGCGCCCAGCTTGCGCGCGTCCTTCGAAATTAGTGTCGGTGGATGGATCGGCGTTGAATACCACGACGGGCCGGAACTGGTTCCCGTCATCAACAGCCTCAAAGTGCCCGTGCTATGTGTCCAAGGAACCGAAGGCGACGAACATCCCTGCCGCGAAGCCGTCAATCCGGCCATGGAAGTCATGACCATGCAGGGCGATCACCACTTCAACGGCGCTTATGAACCGATCGCCGACCGGATCGCGGCAAAGACCAAATAATCGTTAAAGCTGCGTCGGATTCGGCGCATCGCCGTAAACGGCTTTTGGATCGAAGGTCTTTTCGCTCTCTTCGTAGTGCAAATTCTCAACGGCCGCGGCAACATCGCCGAGCGGCACGGAGCGATAGAAGCATGAGCGGTAGCCGACATGGCAGCTGGCCCCAGAGCCCGCGACCTGCACGCGCAACCACACGGCGTCCTGATCGTCATCGATACGCATTTCGACGACCTTTTGCGTGAGACCGCTCGTCGCGCCCTTGTGCCAAATCGCCTTGCGGCTGCGGCTGTAGTAGTGAGCTTCGGCGGTTTCGATGGTCTTGGTCAGAGCCTCGGCGTTCATATAGCCGTGCATCAGCAGCTCGCCGCTGATGGCATCGGTCGTGACAACCGGAATTAGTCCGTTGTGATCGAACTTCGGCGCCAGGGTTTTGCCCTCTTCTACCTGCTCAATGCTAAGGCGGCGTCCGAACGCCTGATCCTGGCCACTCATGGTCGTCACTCCTGGATAAAAACCGCGATTTCGAGGCAGGATATCGCCCTTAGCCGACGGTTTTGCAATCCCTTAGCCGATGCGCTATCACCCGGCGTGGGATCGACGCTTATATGGGGCCTGGCGCCGCGCCGGATAATCATCTTATGTCATTGATTTTATACAATACTTTGACACGGCGGAAAGAGACCTTCACGCCGAGCGATCCGGCCCGGGTGACAATGTATGTGTGCGGCCCGACGGTCTATAACTACGCCCATATCGGCAACGCCCGCCCACCCGTGGTTTTCGACGTGCTCTACCGCCTGTTACAGGCCCGCTACCCGAACGTGATCTACGCCCGAAATTTCACTGACGTGGACGACAAGATCAACGCGGCTGCTAAGGCACAAAACGTCCCCATCAAGACCATTACAGATAAGTTCAAAGCCATCTACCAGTCCGATACAGGGGCTCTTGGTGTACTGCCGCCGACCATTGAGCCGTGTGCGACGGACCATATTCCGCAGATGATCGCAATGATCGAGACCTTGATTACGGGTGGTCATGCCTATCCTGCGGAAGGCCACGTGCTATTCCATGTGCCATCGTTCCCTGCATATGGCCAACTTTCCGGGCGCAATCGCGACGATATGATCGCGGGCGCACGTGTTGAAGTCGCGCCCTACAAAAAAGACCCCGCCGATTTTGTGCTGTGGAAGCCGTCTACACCGGATCTGCCGGGTTGGGACAGCCCATGGGGTCGCGGTCGACCCGGCTGGCACATTGAGTGCTCCGCCATGATCGAATCTCATCTGGGTGAGACCATCGACATTCATGGCGGCGGTCAAGATCTGACCTTTCCGCATCATGAGAACGAAATCGCACAAGGCGCTTGTGCTCACGGCGGCAAAACCTACGCGCGCGTGTGGATGCACAACGGCTTCCTGACGATGGACAAAGAAAAAATGTCCAAGTCGCTGGGTAACATCGTGACCCCGCACGAGCTTTTAAAAGACACACCGGGAGAGATACTCCGCTGGGCGCTCTTGAGTGCGCATTATCGCCAACCACTCGATTGGTCTGAAGAAACGGTAACGCAGGCCAAGGCTACGTTGGATCGTGCCTATCGGGCCTTGGAAAAAGTTGAGCACATCAAAACGGCGAAAAATGCCGAATGCGCACCCGTGCGTGCGGCACTTGAAGATGACCTCAACACGCCAAAAGCAATGGCAGAGATTGCATCCATTGTGGGCGCGTTAAACAATGCTTCATCGGATGAGAGCCGCGCACAAATCAAAGCCGAATTGCTGGCCGCGGGTAAGCTGTTAGGGGTTCTCCAGCAGGAACCGAGCGCCTGGTTTGGGGCGGCCAAAACCGCCGCCGGCGTCGATGGAGCCG
>CAITZE010000400.1 GCA_903896775.1 uncultured bacterium | reverse complement strand
TGCGCTACCAGGCTGCGCTACGCCCCGACCTAGTTCGGACGGGGGTTGATCGCATTGGGGCCCCGGCCGAAGCGGCGCGCACTATAGACAGCGCATGCCGGCAAAACAACCGGCACTTAGCCCTTATAAATTCTTATATTTCCGGGTTCAGGCGGCGTGCAGAGCGTTACGCAGTTCATCGCGCAAGGCTGTCAGTTCGGCCAATAGCCGCACGGCTTCGTCTCTCGCGAGCCCCATGGGAAGGTCGGCGACCGATAGTTCTTCGGACACAGGAGGCTCTTCGGGCGCGGGTCGGCTGCCTGTTTCGCGCAAAAGCTTCTGCACCCCTTTGATGGTCAAGCCATCGGTGTAAAGAAGCGTACGAATACGTTTGAGCAGCGTTACGTCTTCGGGGCGGTAATACCGCCGGCCGCCGCCCCGCTTCAGGGGCCGGATTTGGGTGAACTTGGTCTCCCAGAACCTCAACACATGCTGAGGTACGTTCAGTTCGTCTGCGACTTCGCTAATAGTGCGGAAGGCCGCTTCCGATTTAGCCGGACGGCGCGATTCACCAAGCCTTGCTTCGCTAAGGATAGAATCGTCGGGTTCTGAAAAGTCATCCGAGACCACGGGCTGATAAACCAGTTTGGCTTAATCAGGGTGTCGTCGTACGGGTGGCGTGGCCCTGACGGATGCGGCCTTTAAGCAGTTGAGAAGGCCGGAAAACCAGCACCTTACGCGGAAGAATCGGAACCTCTTCCCCAGTCTTGGGGTTGCGGCCGATCCTTTGACCCTTCTGGCGCACGGAAAAACTCCCAAAGGAGGAGATTTTCACGGTTTCGCCTTTGAGGAGTGCCTGGGTAATTTCACCCAACACCATCTCCAGCAAATCCGCCGACTCATTCCGGGAAAGGCCCACCTCTTGATAGATGGCCTCGCTCAACTGAGCCCGGGTAATTGTTTCTCCCATCTTCGCGCTCTCCTGCCGAAGTCGCGTTAAGTCAATAGGTTAGCCCTATCCGCCCAAAGTCGTCAATAGAGGTTATCTATGTGTAGCAATGATTTAGGGGACAAAGGGGGCGGCTCAACCGGAGCAAGGCCCCAAAATTTGGCTCAAACCCTGCGGTGTAGCCCCGCTCGCCGGGATAGACCTACATCCGGACGAGGACAGAACCCCATGTAAAGCCGCCGCCCATGGCCTCCATCAGCACTAAATTCCCCGGCTTGATACGCCCATCGGCGACTCCCGCGGCCAAAGCCAGGGGAATCGAGGCTGCCGATGTATTGGCGTGGCGATCCACCGTTACGATGACTTTCGCAGGGTCGAGGCCTAGCTTGTGGGCGGTGCCGTCGAGGATGCGCTTGTTGGCCTGGTGCGGCACCAGCCAATCCACGGCGTCGATGGAAATCTTATTGGCCGTTAGGGCTTCTTGTACGGCTTCGGCCAAATTGACGACGGCATGGCGGAAAACTTCCTTGCCCTTCATGCGGATGTAGCCGGACGTCTGAGTCGTCGACGGACCGCCATCGCAATAGAGCATGTCGTAGTAATTTCCGTCGGAATGCAGGTGTGTCGAAAGGATACCGCGGTCGGTAGTCACACCAGTTCCAGTTTCAGCGCCTAATACGACTGCGCCTGCGCCGTCGCCGAACAGCACGCACGTTGTGCGATCGTTCCAATCAAGAAGACGCGTCATCGCTTCGGCGCCGACAACCACTGCGGATTTTACTTGGCCGGCTTTAATGAAGTTATCGGCCACGGCGAGACCGTACACAAATCCCGAGCACACGGCTTGCACATCGAAAGAAGGAACGCCCGGACGACCGAGCGCGGCTTGCACGCGCGCAGCTGTCGCTGGAAATGTGTGATCGGGCGTGGTGGTGGCGACGATAAATAGGTCGATGTCTTTGCCGTCGCGGCCCGCCGCGGCAAGCGCTTTTGTAACAGCAGCGATGGCAAGATCGGATGTTTTCTCGCCTTCGGCAGCGACGTGACGCTCACGAATTCCGGAGCGATCAACAATCCATTCGTCGGAGGTGTCGACCTTCTTCGCAAGCTCGGCGTTAGTAACATTTTTTGCCGGAAGATAAGATCCGACACCCTGAATCACGGAACGGATCGTCATTGCGGCGCAATTCCAGCAACGGCCTCAACGGGCTCAGATTGTTCTTGTTCGGATTGCTCGGCTGCAATGCTCGCGAGTTCCTCGCCGATCTTGCGATTAAGATCGCGCGCGATCATATCGACCGCCACGCCAATGGCATTCGCGAAGCCGACTGCGTCAGTGCCTCCATGACTCTTCACAACGACCCCGTTTAGACCCACGAACAAGGCACCGTTATAGCGGCGCGCATCGGTGCGCGCCATCACTTGCGAAAAAACGGGTTTGGCGAAAATCATGCCGAACTTGGCGAGCCAAGAACTGCGGATGGCGCTTTTGAGAAGTTCAGAGAACAGTTTTGCTGTGCCTTCAGCGGTTTTGAGCGCGACGTTTCCAGTGAAGCCATCTGTCACGGCCACATCGACGGTGCCCATGGGGATATCGTCGCCTTCGATGAAACCTTTGAACTCCATACCGAGGTGCGAGCTGCGCAGGATTTGGCTGGCCTTGCGTAGTTCTTCCGTGCCTTTCACGTCTTCCGAGCCGATGTTGAGCAGTCCGACACTGGGGCGCTCGAGGCCGAGAATGGCGCGCGCGAAACATTCGCCCATGACGGCGAATTCAACGAGATTGCGCGCATCGCATTGAGAGTTGGCACCGAGATCCAGCATGACGGTTTCGCCGTGGCGTGTTGGAAACAACGAGCAGATCGCGGGCCGATCGATGCCCGGCAACATGCGCATGATGATTTTCGACATCGCCATCAGCGCGCCGGTGTTGCCAGCCGAGACCACACCCGCGGCCTCACCATTCTTCACGGCTTCGATGGCTTTCCACATGCTCGACTGCCGGCCCTGGCGGATAGCCTGGCTGGGCTTGGTGTCGCCGGTGATGACCTGGTCTGTGTGATGAATGGTGCAGCAAGCCGCCAATGCCGGATCGGCATCGAGCAGCGGTTTAATCTTGGCGGTATCGCCGAAGAGCAGAAAATGAGCAGTGGGATAGCGCTCGCGTGCCAGCGCCGCGCCCTTGAGCACGATCTCTGGGGCATAGTCGCCGCCCATGGCATCCAGCGAGAGGGTGAAGGCCGCGCTCACAATACTCCCGACCAGTTAAGCCGCAACGCGGAGACGGCACGATCGCCGCTTCGCGTGTCCCCCCACCGCCGGGACATTCCCCATGCGGCGTAGCCCGCGGCGGAAGGCCGCAACCCAAAAATGCGCGCGTTTACCGCGCGCGTCACGTTTAGACTATTATATGACGAGCGGGTCTAGGCAACAGCTTCGGATTCAGAAGCGACTTCGCGTCCATCGTAATGGCCACACGAGGCGCATACGTGATGAGGGCGTTTCAGTTCGCCGCAATTCGGACATTCCTGATGAGCCGAGACCGAGAGAGCGTGATGCGAGCGACGCATATCGCGGCGCGACTTGGAAACTTTTTTCTTAGGAACCGCCATGGACGTGATCTTTCGTGGTGACTGGTCAGGCGCCCGCGTACCCTCGTTTAGCCCAAGCGGCTTGGCGAAGGAACCAGGGAGCCGGAAAGCGCGACTAGATACCGAAAAAGCCTCAGGGAAGCAAGGACGCAGGGAGGCAAGGGCGCAGGAAAGCCGGGTTATTCCCCCGTCCGGCTATTGCCCTGGGCCCTTGGGCTTTTTCTGCAATTGGGCCAAAGCCGCGAATGGGCTGGTAGTTTGGGCTTTTTCTTGCTTTTCGGGCTCCAAATCCCAGGCTTCCGGCTTAAAAGCAGCACCTGGCGCCCGCGGATAAGGATCTAGGGCTAATGCAACATGCACAACGGCGACCTCGCCCAGGTCGATTCGGTCGTCTTTTGCTACTTCCTCAGAATCATCGAAATCGACTTCGACAACCTCCTCTTCCTCTCCACGGGCCTTAGCCTTCGCAAGTTTGGCTTGTTCTTTCGCGGCGCGCTCTTCGGTGATGAAACGCGCGTTTATCGTGTCGCTGATTTTCGCGGGGACCGGCGCCAACGAGACCACGCAAGTCTGTACGACTTCGGCATCCACTTCGCCGGTCACCTTGATAAAACCGCCGGCGGCGACTTTAACCTCAAGCTTTGCAGACAGCGCATTGACCGTTTGTAAACCGAGACGATGGGCAACTTTCTCACGCTGACCGGCAGAAGCTTTGATGACGTAAGTCTTGCCCGCGGGCGAGACAGCAGCGATGTCGATCGGGAAAGAAAACTCCGGCGGAATATCCTGATGAGCGTGCGACGGGTCAAAACCATCAACTGACATGGCTACCTCCTGCTTCCTGCAAGACCGGCACATTCAGATTGAGGATGCCAGCAAGTATGTCCGCTACATTCTCTGTGCCGACATGAAGGGCCGCGCGACGTAAGTAATCGGCCATACGCGTGATCTGGTCCACTTCTGGCTGCGACTGCCGGTAGAGATTTTCTTTCAATGCTGCGTCTAATGCCACAGCGTCCCCGTCTAAACCTACTTCATAGGCTTGCGCGCGCCCGAACATGGCTTTGGCCATGCGCTTGATATGATGCTTGATGCCCATGTCGCCGACGCCCATTTCGCGCAGCGAGCGATCCATATCCTTGAAAAGCAATTCCAGCAGCGCCTTTCCGGTGTTGTCGGCGGCGGCGCCCTCGCCCCTTAGACGGCGCAGGACCAACATGGTGTGAATCACCATCATGTCGTAGCGGCCGTTGACTGTGTCTGGCACGGCGAGGCGGGCGTAGAAGGCCGGGTCACGCGCCTTTTCCACCACAACTCCATAAAGCCGTAAGGTGATGTCGTCGGCGGGTGCGGCGCGGCGAAAGAGTTTGTCAAAAAACATCAAAAGGAACTTTTCTAGAATGAATTGTGGCGGCGCCCGATTGGGGGACTAATTTCCCGGCATTGGCCCGTTCGTGAGGGCTGGGCATCCGCCGCGAGGTGATATAATACGTCAGTCCATGAAGACCAGAAATAAGACTTTCGGCCCTCTTTTTTGCCGCCATACCTTTTGCCGCCACTTTGGCGGTGACCGCCATATTATTGACCGGCTGCGCCAAGGATATCGAGGCGCGCGGTAACTTGCCG
>CAITZE010000399.1 GCA_903896775.1 uncultured bacterium | reverse complement strand
CTTCATGGTGTCGCTAATCATGGGGCTTTACCAAGGGTTAAGAAACGCGCACGGGCGGCCTCGGCTTGTTTACGCACGTTGTCAGGCGCGGTGCCGCCGAAACTCGTGCGGCTGGCGGCCGAGGCCTCCGGCGTCAGGACCTTGAAGACGTCTTTAGTGATGCGCGGCTCAGCGGCTTGCATCTCTTCAAGAGACAAATCCGCGAGATCACAGCCCTTACCCTCGGCCAGTTTGACGATTTTTCCGGTGATGTGATGGGACTCGCGGAACGGGATGTTAAGCGCCTGCGTCAGCCAGTCGGCCAGGTCGGTCGCCGTGGCGTATCCACTGCCGGCGCTCCCGCGCATCCGTTCAACATCGGGCTTCATGTCATCAACCATGCCTGCGGTTGCGGCGAGGCACAGCTCCAATGTGTCGAATGCAGCGAAAACGATTTCCTTATCTTCCTGCATGTCCTTGGAATAGGTCAGCGGCAAGGCTTTCATGACCGTCAGCAAGGCAAACAAGCCCCCAAAAACCCGCCCCGATTTACCGCGCACCAACTCGGCCGCGTCCGGATTGCGTTTCTGCGGCATGATCGAGCTGCCGGTAGAGAAGGCGTCCGTGAAGCGGATAAATCCAAACTGAACGCTCGACCAATTGACCATCTCTTCGGCCAGACGCGACATATGCACGGCGAGGATGCTTGCGGCCGCCATGAACTCCAGGGCGAAGTCGCGGTCGGAGACGGCGTCCATGGAATTGGCCATGGGTCGGTCAAAATTGAGTTTCTCTGCGGTCAGGGCGCGATTGATCGGAAATGACGTTCCGGCAAGAGCACCTGCGCCCAATGGGCATTCGTTCAAACGGGTCCGCGCATCGATGAGTCGCCCGCGATCGCGGCCGAACATCTCGACGTAGGCCATAAGATGGTGTCCAAAAGTCACGGGCTGCGCGGTCTGCAAATGCGTAAAGCCCGGCATGATCGTGCCGGCGTGAACTTCGGCTTTGTCGATCAGAACCGATTGCAACTTTCTGACCTCTTCATCCAGCGTCTCGAGCGCGGCGCGCACCCACATTCTGAAATCCGTGGCCACTTGGTCGTTGCGCGACCGGGCCGTGTGCAGTCGGCCAGCCGGCGCACCGATCAGGTCGGCGAGGCGGCTTTCGATATTCATATGCACATCTTCAAGGGCGCGCTTGAAAAGGAAATTGCCGCTGATGATTTCCTTCTCGATACGGGTCAGGCCTTCTTGAATGGCGTCGCCGTCTTCTTTGCTGACGATACCCTGAGCGACAAGCATGGTGCAGTGGGCGCGGCTGCCGTGCAGGTCCTGCTTGGCGAGGCGCTGATCAAACCCGACGGAGACGTTAATCTCCTCCATGATGGCGGCGGGGCCGGCGGAGAACCGTCCCCCCCATATTTTACTGGTCATATGCTAACCTAGGCTCACTTTAAATTTACTGGTCACCCTCCAGGGGGCGGGGTAAGCCAGTGTACCACGTTGAGCGGATATTGCCGCGAAAGGAGAGAAAATGTCGAATGACACTCGCGGGTTTAAAAGCCCTCGATCCATCGCGGCGGCCGTCATTTGTGCCGCGCTGATTATCATTGCCGTAGGCTTTGTGGCAAGCCGTCCAAAGCCTGAACTGGCGGCTGCGCCCGTCGCCGCCGCAACGGACGAAAAGCCCGCTGTTGAGGCCGAGAAAAAGCCTAGTGTCGCTGACATTGTTTGGCACGAAACCCCGCAGCCACTGCCGACCACGGTTTTTAAGGATGGCGCTGATGCCGACAAGACCCTGGCGGACTTTGCCGGCAAGGTCATGGTTGTGAATTTCTGGGCGACCTGGTGTGCGCCTTGCGTCAAGGAAATGCCGACGCTGGATGCGCTTCAGGGCAAGCTCGGCGGGCCTGGGTTCGAGGTTTTGACAATTTCACAGGACCGCGAAGGCGCAAAAGTCGCCAAGCCTTTCGTTGAGAAAAACCAGTGGAAGAACCTGGGGCTCTATGTCGAAGCACCCGGCAAGTTCGCGCGCGACGCCAAGTTGCGTGGCCTGCCGACGTCTTTGATCGTCGATAAAAACGGCCAGGAAGTCGGACGCATTGAAGGCGACTTGGATTGGAATTCGCCGGAAGTGGAAAAGGTTCTGCGCGACCTGATGGCGAAGAGCTAAGCGAGTTCGCTTCGTGTGAGGGCGACGGACACCCCGTCGCGTTCAAACCACCATCGCCACAACATCACAACCGCAACGGCAATATAAGTGCCGGCAGCCACGTCGCTAGCGTAATGCGCGCCGATGATGACGCGGCTTGCGCTAACCATCACCGCGACCAAGAAAAACAGCGGCCTCAACGGCGGGTAAATGAAAGCCAGCGATAGCATGGCTGCCCAGATCGACTGGGCGTGGCCCGACGGAAAACTGCAGTCGGTCAAATCAAGATCGAAGGGGTGAAATTCGCTGACGCCGTCGCGAAACAGAAATCGCGGACGCTCGCGCCCCACGATTAATTTAAGGGCATTCACGAATATGCCCGAGGTCGCCATCGCTACCATCATGAAAAGCCAAGCGCGGAATTGCCGCTGTAAAGCCACCGGATTCGACGCGCGGACTTTGTGACGGATATATGCAGCGGCGAGGGCTATAACAGCGACGGTGTACCAAATCGCGCCGTTGGCGAGATTCGTGATGATGTTGAAGAACTCGACCCACATGGTGTCGCGGTAGCCGTGAAAAAACAGCGCCA
Source organism: uncultured bacterium (assembly GCA_903896775.1). Taxonomy (GTDB): domain Bacteria; phylum Pseudomonadota; class Alphaproteobacteria; order Rhodospirillales; family Rhodospirillaceae; genus SHVO01. The sequence continues at coordinate 3,503 of CAITZE010000399.1, read as the reverse complement.
GTGGCGCATCAACCCAAACCATCAACACGGCCGTGGCCACCGCGGTGCCAAAACCTGTCCAAAGCAGGCGTTGTTTTATGTTTTGAGGAATTGTCATGGCTGCTTGGCCGTAATAACGGCGAGGTGCTGCCATTGACCGCGGGAGTAATTATAGCCATCGACGAGATCGAGCTGCATCAAGTCCCGTCCGGCTGCCGTTAACGCCGTACGTGCAGTTTCAAGCGTATCGTCTGGAATCACCGCAAAAGCGCCTGGTGTGGCGATGATATATGCCACGGCTCCGGCGGTATCTGTCAGGAGTGTCGACGTGCCCAGAAGAAAAACTGCCGAGGGTTCATGGAAACCCGCAAGCGCCACAGGTATGGTGGCCGAGCCTGCCCCTGCCGCCGCCGCGATGCGGGGGCTAATGGCGAGCGCGCGAAGGTGCGGCAGAACGTCCGAGGTCAGCGACATACTAAACAAGACGCCAACGGCGGTTAGTCCCACTGCTGCGGTTATGCCCGTCGTTCGCGCAAAGTTCACTAAGACAAAGGCGCTAACAAAAACCGCAGCGATGATCGTCCCAGTAACGCCGAGGATAGATCCGTCGCCGTAGATTTTGCTGGCATAGAAAATCCCGAACGCCAGAGCCAGAGCCACGCACGCCCAAACGATACGATAGGCGAGACCGATGCGTGCGCCGACCCAGGCGGGAAAATCTTTGGCAGCAGCGCTCTCGGTTAAGGCCCACGCGGTGAGCAGGGCCAAGGCGGGATACAGCGGCATCGTGTAGTGCGGTAATTTGGTCGGTACGATTTCGAAGACGATCCATGCTGGAATCAGCCAGGCCAGACAAAAGCGCACGGCAGGATGCGCGCGTTGCCGCCACGCCGCGAGAAGTACAAACGGTGCAAGCACCGACCATGGCCACGCCGTCAGTATCGCGGCGACAATGTAGGTTCCCGGGAGTGCGCCGTGACCCTCTTGGCTGCCGATGAGTTTCGGTAAAAGGTCTTGGCGTAATGAATTGGCGACAAAGTCGCCTTGTGCGCCGCCTGATACGGCAATCAGCCAGGGCAGTACTACGATCAGCATAAGCGGAATGCCGGTAACGGGGTGCAGTGTCCTAAGCCAACGAAGATCGCGATCGGCAATGCAAAGTGCTGCGATGGTTGCGCCGGCCACTAACACGATGATCGGACCCTTGATCAGGATGCCGACACCGAGACCCAGCCAAAACAAAAGCGCAATCATATGCGATGGGTTTTTGTCACGGGTGACATAGAGTTCGGCCAGCATCGTCAAGCTGAGCGTGGTTGCCGCCAGAAGAGTGGCATCGGTCTTGGCGATATGCGCCTCCACTACCACGATGAAACTGGTGGCCAAGACCGCGCCTGCGATGAGGCCTGCGATTGGGTTGAAGAGCTGCCGTCCACAACGATAAATCGCTAAAACCGCGAGCCACGCCGCCAGCGCCGACGGCAGGCGGTAAGGCCACGCTGTCGTAAGCAGTTGCCCCATGGTTTTCACGGCCGCGGCCTGAAGCCAATAAATGCCGATGGGCTTTTTGTTGCGCGGTTCATCCTGAAACCGGATGTGAACCCAATCACCGCTTTCGATCATCTGTTTGCTCGCTTGCATAAAGCGAGATTCGTCGCGGTCGGTGGGCGGAATGGAGGCAAGGCCCGGCAAGAACATCGCGGCGCACAGGAGCGTCAGAAATATGACCGGACGAAAACCCTTGAGCAGCGCGGCGTATGGTGACGCTGGGGCTGACAAGATCGTTCTGTTAGCGGGTTGGGACGGGCTCGGCGCCGCTGTAATCGTAGAACCCTTTGCCGGTCTTGCGGCCGAGCCAGCCGGCTTCGACATATTTCGCGAGCAGCGGGCAAGGGCGATACTTGGTGTCGGCGAGGCCATCATGCAGCGTGGTCATGATCGCAAGGCATGTATCGAGACCGATGAAGTCCGCAAGCTCAAGGGGGCCCATCGGATGATTGGCGCCGAGCTTCATGGCGACGTCGATGGCGCGCACATTACCCACGCCTTCATACAGCGTGTAAATGGCTTCATTGACCATCGGGATCAGGATGCGGTTGACGATGAAGGCCGGAAAATCTTCCGACGACACCGTGTTCTTGCCGAGTTTCTCGGCGAAGGTGCGTACGGAAGAGAAGGTGGCTTCCTCTGTCGCGATGCCGCGGATCAATTCCACCAGCTTCATCACCGGGACGGGGTTCATGAAATGCAATCCCATGAAACGCTCGGGACGATCCGTGACGGCGGCAAGGCGCGTGATGGAAATTGACGATGTATTCGAGCACAGCAGCGCATCGGCTTTCAGGTGCGGGCACAGCTCTTTGAAGATCTTCTTTTTGACTTCTTCATTTTCGGTGGCGGCTTCGACGACCATGTCGCGGTCGCCGAGGATGGTCATGCTGCTGCCGGTTTTGATCCGGGTCATCGCCGCCTGCTTGTCGGTGTCGCAGACAAAGCCTTTGTTCACCTGACGCGCTATGTTTTTATCGATATTGGAAACGCTCTTTTTTAGCTGGTCTTCGTTAATGTCGAAGATGACGACATCGAAGCCCGCGAGCGCACAAACATGAGCGATACCCGAACCCATTTGTCCCGCCCCAATAATCCCGACTTTAGCAATCGTGATGGGGGTTTTGGATGCGCGCGCAGCATCGGTCATATGTGTCCATCCAGATGAAGTCATATAGATCCGCCTTTCGAAGCGGTAATGGTGGTTCTAATGAAACGAATGCTAAAGCGCCTTTGTAAGTTCCGGCACGATCTGGAACAGATCGCCCACGAGACCGTAATCGGCCACTTGGAAAATCGGAGCTTCCGGATCTTTATTGATAGCGACAATGACTTTTGAGTCTTTCATGCCGGCGAGATGCTGAATCGCGCCCGAAATGCCAACCGCGACATAAAGCTCAGGGGCTACGATCTTGCCGGTCTGGCCGACTTGATAATCATTCGGCACGAAGCCGGCGTCGACGGCGGCGCGCGATGCGCCCACAGCCGCGCCAAGTTTATCGGCGAGTGCTTCGATGATTTTGAAATTCTCGCCCGAGCCCATGCCACGCCCGCCCGAAACAACGATGCGCGCGGAGGTGAGTTCGGGACGCTCGGACTTCGACAACTGTGCGCTGACGAAGCTTGAGACGCCGGGATCGGTTGCGGCTGCCACGTTTTCAATAGCAGCGCTGCCGCCGTCGGCTTTGGCTTTGTCGAAAGTCGAGCCGCGTACGGTGATAATTTTTTTCGCGTCCTTCGACTGAACGGTCGCAAGTGCGTTACCCGCATAGATCGGGCGCACAAACGTATCTGCCGAAACGACCGCCGATATGTCGGAGATCTGTGCGACATCGAGAAGGGCTGCAACACGCGGCATGGTGTTTTTGCCGGACGTGGTCGCGGGCGCGATCAGATGGGTGTAGTCGCCGGCCAGGCTGACGATCAGCGCGGCCAGAGGTTCGGCGAGCGCAGCACCATATTGGTCGGCATCGGCG
>CAITZE010000398.1 GCA_903896775.1 uncultured bacterium | reverse complement strand
GCTTTGACGACATAACAATTGTCGTCGATTTTAATGGCCGACACGGTCCAGCCGCTTTCCTTGGCCATTGCGCGCACGGCCTCTTCGCCGAGCGGAGAATTCATGGACTCCTCACTGCACTCGGCATTTTCCGCGCGGACGACGGTCGCATGCAATGTTGCACTGAGCGACGCGGTCAATAGGGCGGCAATGACGATGACTTTCTTCATATCCAGGCTCCTAAAGTCCAAGGCAATGCGGCGCATCCTGACAGAAGGTATGGTCTTGGCAACTCGTTAGTTGCGGGTGAGGCCGCCTGAGGTTCTATAACTGTCCACGACTATTTTTTCTTGGGTTTGCGGTCTGGATCGACATAAGGAATCGGCTTGCCGTCTTTGTCGAGATAATCAAAGCCAACAATGGCAAGGGAGTCGGGCTCAAGATCGACGCTGATATCTTTGCCGTCTTTGTCCTTGGCTTTGACGACATAACAATTGTCGTCGACTTTGATGAGCGAGACGACCCAGCCATTTTGCCGCGCCAAGCTCCGCACTGCACCTTCGCCTTGCGAACGGCCCATCATGGCTTCGTAATCGCATTCCCCGTTTTCAGCGCGCGCGTGATTCGCTACCAGAAATAATGCCGCGAAAACGAGGCCCGCGATCATCACAGTCTTTTTCATGGCAACGCTCCCAGAGTCTAAAGCGGGGCGCATCCTGACAGATGGGCCGGCCTTCGCAACTCGATAATCGGAGCAAAGACAGAGCGCTTAGTAGCGCCGCAGCAATCCCACAAGACGCCCCTGAACTCGTACCCGGTCTGGTCCGAAGATGCGGGTTTCATAAGTCTTGTTGGCGGGCTCAAGCGCGATGGTTTCGCCCTTGCGCCGCAGCCGCTTCAAGGTGGCTTCCTCGTTATCCACCAAGGCTACGACTATCGAGCCGTTGTCGGCCGTATCGCAGCGTTTGATGATAACCGTATCGCCGTCCATGATGCCGGCATCAATCATGGAATCGCCGTCGATCGTCAAAGCATAGTGTTCGCCGGTGCCCAGCAAGGCGCCGGGCACGCCGATGTGTTCCGTCGGGTTCCGCAACGCTTCGATAGGCGTACCGGCGGCGATCTTGCCATAGAGCGGAAGATCCACGCTTTCATGCGGCGCCGAGGGCTTGACCGAAGCGCCAGGCATAGCGCCCGAGAAATTACCGGTGATGACATTGGGTGTAAAACCCGCCGCCGGGCGTTCATGGCGTTCAAACGACCGGTCGGGGAGGCGCTCGACCATATTGTCGGGCACCTTGATGACTTCCAGGGCACGGGCGCGGTGGGGGAGGCGGCGCAGGAACCCGCGCTCTTCCAGGGCCATAATCAGGCGATGGATACCCGACTTGGATTGCAGCTCCAGGGCCTCCTTCATCTCGTCGAAGGATGGGGCCACGCCGTCGCGGGCAACCCGGTCGCGAATGAACAGAAGGAGTTGGTGCTGCTTTTTGGTGAGCATGAGGACCGCGTCTCCCAAAGGAGGTTTAAAGTAGAACAAAACCGGAAACTATTAATGTTCTACTTTGGTTCTCATGGCCAGTCAAGGCATTCACGGCTTTAGAGATCGGTCGGTAACGAAATTGGCCTCTGAGGGCGAACTGCCAGTGTTGTCTTAAAACGGTTTACGGAACCGCAGCGTCATCCGGTCACTCTCGCCGATGGCTTGATACGCCGCTGGGTCGAGCAACTTTGAATCGTCCGGGCGACCGGTCCAGGAACTGGCCGGGGGCGTTCTCTCGTTGGTGGGCGGCAAGGTCCACACGCCAAAGGGATAGTCCTTGGTGTCTTTGGGATTGCCATTGATCTCGGAAGAGGCTTCGAACTTAAAGCCGGCCTTCTCGACCGCTGCCACGATGAAGGCTGTATTCACATAGCCGTCGCGGGCTTCAGGGATTTGTTTGCGTGGATCGGCGCGGTGATCTTCCACGCCGAGCAGCCCGCCCGGCTTCAGCACCGTGAAACAATCTTTGAGAACCTTATCGAGTTCGCCGGGCTCCCACATCCAATTGTGAACATTGCGCGCGGTGATGACGAGATCGGCTGAACTCGGCGGACCAAGCTCGCCGCTCTTTGGATCCCACGTCGCCCACCGCACTCTTCCAAAAGTAGTCGCATTGGAAAATCGTGCGTGGAAGTCGGCGAAATATTTCTTCGCTTCGTCTGTTACGGTAGGACCGGTGAGATCCGGCTCCGTGCCGGCATAGGCACCGGACGTTCGCTTGGCGTAGTTTGCGAGAATCTCGGTCCAGTAACCGCCGCCCGGCTCGATCTCGACAATATTCTGGCCTGGCTTTAGACCCCAGAAGGTCAATGTCTCGTAAGGATGACGCGCGCCGTCTCGCACAGAATTAGACGCTATGCGCCACCCGCCGGAAATAGCTGCCTTCAATGCTGTGTCGGACGGGGCCGTCGCCGCTGTGAGAAACAAAAACGCAGCTGCGCCCGTGAGTGCACGAATGATCGTCTGGCGCATAAGCTCTCTCCCTCTTTAATCGCGAGAGCTTATGTCTCAAGGTGAAGGCCTGCAAGGCATCAGCCGATCAGCGCGACGGCCAACTGTTCGAGTAAGTGTCGTGTGCCATGTTCGCGAGAACCGGCATCGTCATAGCCGTCCAGATAGGCGCCTTGCTCGGTAAATGTAAGATGTGTGCCAGCACTATGTACCGTCAATTCGATCGTGGCGAGGGACACTGAGATTTTCTTCGCGCCGACCAACAGGTCGTAGCAATAGACGATGCGCTCGTTTGTCACGATGTCCATGTAAATACTGTCGAAAATGTGAACATCGCCGCCGGGAGGACCAGCGCGATTGCTTTCGCGACCGCCGACACGGAAATCGGATTTATAAGTATTGGCACCCCATTCATCGGGTCCCTTGAACCAACGTGTTTTGATTTTGGGATCGGCGAAGGCTTGAAATACTTTGGCCGGCGGCACGGGATAATCGCGCTCGATCGTGAAAGTTGCGTGTTTGACGGGTGCGGTCACTTCGTTCTTCCTTTCGTTGATTTTTCTTCGGCCTCGATTTCGAGTAGCACTTCGCCCAAACGATCCAGGCGTCGTTCCCATACCGTGCGGCGTTCAGCAATCCAGTCCTCGGCTGTGCGCAAGGCTTTCGGTTCGATGCGGCACGTGCGCACACGTCCGTTTTTCTCGGAGTAAACAAGCCCGCTCAGTTCCAACACTTGCAGATGTTGGACGACAGCGGGCAACGACATTGCCAAAGGTTTGGCAAGATCGCTGACCGTTGCCGGGCCACGCGTAAGGCGGTCTACCATCACCCGGCGCGCTGGATCGGCGAGCGCGTGAAACATGCGGTCGAGCGCGGCGCTTTGCGCTTGCATGGCGACTAACCCGGGAACATGTGAAAGTAGGGCTCGGCTTCTTTCAGTGTGCGCGCGAAAGACGGGCGCTCCGTCAAACGCTTCAAGTACGCCGCGACATGGGGATAGGGCCCATCGAGCGCTGCGATCTTATTGGCATAGAACAGGGCCGGCGCAGCGGCGCAGTCGGCCATGGTGAAAGTATCGCCGACCGCCCATTGTTTGGTTTTCATCTCCTGGTCGGTCATGCCAAGCGCGGTGTTCATGGCCGTGCGCGCTTGCTCGACGCCGTACGGATCTTTTTGATCCACGGGGCGTATGCGGTCGCCGATGATTCTTTGCATATGGTTGTGAATGTGCAGATCGTAAAAGCGGTCGCGCATGCGGACCTGTCGGGCGAGATCGGCATCGACGGGCACAAGCTTGCTTGGGCCAGGAAAGTGCTGAGCCAGATACTCAATGATGATGGTGGATTCCGGTACCGTCCAATTGCGTGATTCGTCACGCAGGACAGGGAATTTTCCTACCGGCCAGATTTTGAGGAAGGCGTTGCGGGAGTCGGGATCACCCAGGTTGACGAGATGGGTCGTGAAAGGCGTGTCGTTCTCATACAACGCGGTGAGAACCTTAAAGCAATAAGATGACAGCGGATGGAAGTAGAGCGTCAGCGACATTAGGCCCTCCCTTTATAGTTAAGTAATCACTTAAGTATCATGCGACGTCTATTCCAGCAAGCCGATAAATCTTCTCTAATTCAACGAAATGATTGAGACGCTATCGCCCGCCGCGGCAGCCGATGCATGTGGTTCGCGCAGAATCAACACATCGGCTTTTGCCAAGGTCGCAAGCATGCCGCTGTCCTGTGTGGGGAAGGGTGTCGCGATGGGAACACCGTCTTTGTAGGTCAACGTCGCGCGCAAATGATCAGCACGGCTATCGTTGGCTTCGAGCGGCGCACCGAGGCGCGCAGTCGCTGCAGCTGGCGCATCTCCGGCCAAACCTTGCAGTCGCGCGAGTGCTGGGCCAAGAAACAGAAGCGCGCAGACCAGCGCTGAGACTGGATTTCCCGGCAGCCCAAGGATTGGCAGATCGTGCAAACGTCCATACAGCAGTGGCTTACCGGGACGCATCGCGATCTTATGGAAGGTTGCTTTGAATCCGGCAGAATTCAGCGCACCTTTGACCACATCGTGATCACCGACGGAAACACCGCCGCTGGTCACCAGCAGATCGAGGTGGCGCACTTGCTCGGCAATTCTCAAAAGCGCCTTGGGATCGTCCTTCACGACGCCGAGGTGCAAAGGCTCTCCGCCATGCGCCGCGACAAAAGCGCAAAGCCCAGGCCCATTGGCTGAGGCGATTTGCCCTTCGGCAATGGGATCGCCCGGCAGCACAATCTCATCGCCTGTGGACAACACGCCGACTACCGGACGCCGCGCTACAGGAACGCGCGGGATGTTCATGGCAGCGAGGAGGCCGATGTCGCGCGCGCTCAGACGATGTGGGGCTTTGAGCAGAGTTTCGCCGGCCTTGAAATCTTGACCGGCGGGGCGGATGTATGCGCCGCGTTTGGGTTTTATATTAATCGTGACATTGCCTTCAGTGGACGAGGTGTCTTCCTGAATCACGACAGCATCGGCGCCAGCCGGGATATAAGCTCCGGTGAAGATCCGCACCGCTTCGCCCGCGTTCACGGATTTGCGCCAGGGGTGGCCAGCGGCGGATGCGCCTATGACGCGTAAAATCTGCGGTACGTTGGTAATGTCGTCGCACCGCACCACATAACCGTCCATCGCGGAAACGTCGGCTGGCGGGTGAGAGATCTGGGCCGCGGCATCGGCGCGCAAAATTCGCCCCAATGCTTCGCCAAGTTTCACGCTTTCCACGGCGATAGGCGTGAGATCGTCAACGATGAGCCTGCGTGCCTCGGCGACCGGGAGCAGGGGGGCATTCATTTTATTTCTGCACAAATATGCCGGACTTGCCGCCGGACTTTTTGACAAGGCGAATGTCGGAGATGCGCATCGCGCGGTCGGCGGATTTGCACATGTCGTAAACCGTGAGCGCGGCAGCGGATACCGCCGTCAGGGCTTCCATCTCGACACCGGTTTGTCCTGTGACCTTACAGGTGGCGGTGATGCGTACGGCCTTGGCTTTAGCATCGCATTCGAGATCGACAGCGACTGAAGTTAACGCGATAGGGTGGCACAGCGGAATCATATCGGGAGTGCGCTTGGCGGCTGTGATGCCGGCGAGCTGTGCGACAGCCAGTACATCGCCTTTCTTGACCTTGCGCGTTTTGATCAACCGCAAGGTTGCAGCTTCCATATAGACCGAGCCTTTGGCCACGGCCTCGCGCACGGTAGAGGCTTTGGCTGAGACATCGACCATCACCGCGTTGCCTTTGGCATCGAAGTGCGTGAGCTTATTCTTCGCGATTTTCTTAGGCATGGACGCCTTCAGGCGTCAGCAGTGCACGCGTCGCAGCTTCGACATCGTTTTGTTTCATGAGCGATTCACCGATCAGGAAACGCTTTGCCCCACAGCGCGCCATGCGGGCCAGATCGGCGGGCGTCTTGAGGCCGCTCTCGGCCACCAGCATGCGATCTTTCGGCAGAAGGGCCGCAAGGCGTTCGGTCACACCGAGATCAGTGACAAGCGTTTTCAGGTTGCGGTTGTTGACGCCGATCAGCGACGATTTGAGTTTCAGCGCACGCGTAAGCTCAGCTTCGTCATGCACTTCAATCAAAACATCAAGACTGAATTGGATAGCGCAGGATTCAAGTTCCGCCACCACTGCATCGGTTAAGGCGGCCATGATCAAAAGGATGCAATCGGCGCCAATCGCACGGGTTTCGATCACCTGATAAGGCTCGATCATGAAATCCTTGCGGATCACGGGAAGGCTTACGGCATCGCGTGCTGCGCGCAGGTGGGCATCGTCGCCCTGGAAGTGATCTTCTTCCGTCAACACACTCAAACACGCCGCACCGGCTTTGGCATAAGCACGGGCGAGGGCGGCAGGATCGAAGTCCGCGCGAATCAGCCCGGCAGAGGGCGATGCTTTCTTGATTTCAGCGATCAGCGCGTAGTGTCCGGCGTCGGCCTTCGCCGATAGGGCCTTTGCAAAACCGCGTGTGGGCGAAGACGCCTTAGCGCGGGCTTCAACTTCCGCCAGGGAAACGCGTTGTTTACGCTTGGCGACCGCCGCGCGTTTCACATCACAGATTTTTGTAAGCACGTCACTCATGACGCCGCCGTTTGCGCATTGGTGATGGCAACAAGCGCGGCCAGAGTTTTACCGGCCTTACCGCTCATGATGGCATCCAGCGCCAGCGCGGCGCCGTCTTTCAGATTGGCGGCTTTATCGGCGATGATAAGTGCCGCGGCGGCATTGAGCACGACAATATCGCGGTACGGACTTTCCTTGCCTTGCAGCAGGCCGCGCAGGGCGGCAGCGTTTGTCGCCACGTCGCCGCCGGTCAGCTCTTCCGGCTTGGCACGTTTGAGGCCTGCGTCTTCCGGCACCACTTCAAATGTTTTGACGTGACCATCGCGCAACTCAGCCACATACGACTTGCCGGTTGTGGTGATTTCATCCAGGCCGTCACTGCCGTGCACAACCCAAGCGCGCTCGGAACCGAGACGCTTTAAAGTTTCGGCGAGCGGAACGATCCATTTATGCGCGAACACACCGATCAACTGGCGCTTCGCTCCGGCGGGATTGGATAGTGGCCCTAGCAAATTGAAGATCGTGCGCTGTGCTAACTCTTGGCGGATCGGCGAAACATATTTTGTGGCGTTGTGATGCCGCTGCGCAAAAATGAACCCGATGTTTGCTTCACGCAAAGCCCGCGCGATGACGTCCGGCGTCGCTTCAAGATTGACACCCAATTCCGCGAGCACGTCCGCCGTACCGGACTTCGAAGACATGGCGCGGTTGCCGTGCTTGGCTACAGTCACGCCGCAAGCTGCCGCTACAAGGGCTGCCGCTGTGGAAATGTTGTAAGTGCCGGCGCCATCACCGCCCGTGCCGCAGGTGTCAATTGCGCTGGGCGGTGCATGAACTTTGGTCGCCTTCTCGCGCATGATGCGCGCGGCAGCCGTGATCTCGTCCACAGTTTCGCCGCGTACGCGCAAGGCCATAAGGAATGCGCCGATCTGAGCGGGCGTTGCCGCGCCCGACATCAGCACTTCAAAGGCCGCTTCAGCGTCGGCTTCGTTCAGACTGCCGCCGTCGGCAATCTTTGCCAGATAAGGTTTGAGATCGCTCATCCCACTGCGGCGAGTTTGGGCTGTGCGCCGCCGTTGAAAACCGGTTCGGGGCGGGCGTCGAGGCCGGTAGAGATAAGGAAGTTCCGCAAGATGCGATGGCCATACTGCGAAGCGATGCTCTCAGGGTGGAACTGCACGCTGGTGATGGCGTGTTTGCGGTGGGCGAGACCCATGATCAGTCCGTCCTCGGACTCAGCCGTGATCACGAGATCAGCCGGCAAGCTGCTGCGCTCAACCACCAGCGAGTGATAACGCGTCGCCATGAACGGAACGGGGATGTTGGCGAACATCGGATGACCGCTGTGGCTAATGTTGCTGACCTTGCCATGCATGGGCACTGGCGCACGCACGACTTTGCCGCCGAAAGCCTGGCCGATAGATTGCAGGCCGAGGCAGACGCCGAAAATAGGAATCTTCCCGGCAGCAGCAGTGATCAAGGGCAAGCAGATGCCGGCACGGTCCGGGTCACAAGGGCCGGGCGACAAAATGATACCGGCCGGCGCCAGGTTCAAAACCTCGTCGACGGTGATCTTGTCGTTACGATGCACGACGACGTCCGCGCCCAGCTCGCCGAAGAAATGCCACAGGTTATAGGTAAAGCTGTCGTAATTATCGATCAGCAGGTACTGGGGCTTAGCGGATGACGTCTTGGGCGATGAGGACATGGCTTTAACCTTCAAAAAGCGGGGCCAACATGCCTTCCGG
>CAITZE010000397.1 GCA_903896775.1 uncultured bacterium | reverse complement strand
GGTGTGCCGCCGTCGGCCCATTCGAAAATCTTGTGCGTATAGTCCCAGTATTCTTCCAGGTTCTCGCCCTTCACGGCGAACACCGGCGTGCCGGCCTTGGCGATGGCGGCGGCGGCTTGGTCCTGGGTCGAGAAGATGTTGCAGGATGCCCAGCGCACATCGGCGCCGAGGTGCTTCAAGGTCTCAATGAGCACGGCGGTCTGGATGGTCATGTGCAACGAGCCGGCGACGCGCGCACCCTTCAGGGGCTGCTTCTTGCCGAATTCGGTGCGCAGCGCCATCAGGCCCGGCATCTCGGTTTCGGCGATGGCGATTTCCTTGCGGCCCCAATCCGCGAGGCCGATGTCTTTCCCCTTATAGTCGCTCGAACTCATGGCGCTGTATCTCCATCCTGCGGCCGGGAGCAAACCTCCCCACCGGATTAAAAAGAAGTCGCGGGCCGTATAGCAGTCGGGGAGGGGTATGGGCAACGCCCGCCGGGTTAAAGGGCAGGTTAAAGGATGGGCAAAAGGGCGGGTTTAACCGGCACTCCCCAGTTCATCCACAATGGCCCGGACCTTGTCCGGGTCGGATTCGCTGGTCATGCGCCTGACCTTGCCGCTGATGACCGATAAATTTAGCTCCAGAATGCGTTTTTTGACCCGGGGCAAGCTGTTAGCCGACATTGACAGGTCGGTGATGCCAAACCCAAGGAGGATCGGGGTCATGCGTTCGTCGCCAGCCATTTCGCCGCAGACCGAGACCGGAATCCGGGCAGCCAGGGCGGCCTCCGCCGAAAACTGGATCAATCGCAGCACGGCCGGGTGCAACGGGTTGTAAAGATAGGCCACCTGCTCGTCGGAGCGGTCGATGGCCAGGGTGTATTGGGTGAGGTCGTTGGTGCCGATAGCGAAGAAGTCGGCTTCGGCGGCCAGGGCGTCGGCGGCCAGTGCCGCGCCCGGAATCTCGATCATAATGCCCAGTGGCGGCAGCGGATCGGCGATCTTCACGCCCCGGCGTTTCAATTGGGCGGCGAGGCGGGTCAACATGCGTCGCACTTGGCGTACCTCGTCCACCATGCAGACCATCGGCAAAAGGATGCGCACAGGCCCGAAAGCGCTCGCGCGCAAAATGGCCGAAAGCTGGATCAGCAGCAGTTTGCGCCGGCTCAAGGAAAAGCGGATGGCGCGCAAACCCAAAGCAGGGTTGGGGCCGGGCGTCATGCCGAAAGCATCGCCCAGTTTGTCGGCGCCAACGTCGAGGGTGCGGATGGTTACGGGCCGCCCGCCCATTTTCTTCACGGTGCTGGACAATTCTGTGAATTGCTCCTCCTCGCTCGGCAAATCGGCGCGGTTCATGAACATGAATTCGCTGCGGAACAGGCCAACACCCTCGGCCCCGGCCGCGAGCGCGCCGTCGACATCGGCAGGAAGCTCGATATTGGCTTGCAATCCGATCCGAAAGCCATCGCGCGTAACGGCGGGAATAGATTTCAGCTTCTTCAGTGACTGCTGCGATTTGACGAAGCCTTCGCGCTTCTTGCGATACTTGGCGAGCGTGGCGGCAGTTGGATCGATGATCACGATGCCGGTAGCGCCATCGACAATAATCGTTGCGCCGTTGTCGGCGGCGTCACGGATATCGTCCGAAGCGACAACTGCGGGCAATCCCAGCGAGCGCGCGACAATGGCGGTGTGGCTCTCCACGCCGCCCAGCATGGTCACAAGGCCTGCGACGCGCCGCGGATCGAGCAACGCAGTGTCAGCAGGTGAGAGTTCATCTGCGACGATCGCGGCGTTTGCCGGCAGCGCTTCAAAGCTGCCATCAACTTCTTTACCGAGACTTTCCACCAAGCGGCGACCGACCTCGCGGATGTCAGCCATACGTGCGGCGAGGTACGGATCGTCCATAGCCGCGAAGGCCTCGGCCATCAGCCCGATTTCCTTCATCACCGCGGACTCGGCGTTGATGCGTTCCTCGCCGATGCGTTTTTGTACGCCGCGCACAAGACGCGAGCCACTCAGCATTTGCTGATAGGCTTCGAGGATGTAACCAAGCTCTTCGCCCGCAGCGCCCGCCATGCGCTTGGCTTGTGTCTGCAGCGTCTCCATGCGGGCGGTGGCTTCGGCAGCTGCTTCGAGAACGCGGTGCTGTTCGCTGCGCACTTTGGTCGCTGGGATGCGGCGCTCGCGCACTTGCACGACAGCGCGTGAGTCATGGCGGAAGACCGTGCCAATCGCCACACCCGCGCCGACGGCAAGGCCTTCAAAGACCCGCTCGCGTCCGCTTGAACTGGCGTGTGCTTTATTCTTCATCGAATTTGTTTGCCACCAAGGTGCACAACGCCTCCATGGCGGCCGAGGCATCGCTGCCTTTGGTGCGAATCTCGATGACCGTTCCGATCGAAGCGGCCAACATCATAAGCCCCATGATCGAGCGCCCGGAGACTTCGTTCTCGCCGCGTTTGACCTTGATGTCTGAGTCGAACTGCCCTGCGGTCTTGCAGAACTTCGCGGCGGCGCGCGCGTGCAAGCCCTTACTGTTGCGTATCTCGGCACTGCGTTGCAGCTCGTCACTCATGATGGCCTGATCCAATTCGATGCTTTTGAGTCCAACGCCCCGGCGCTGCTTTCATAACGCAGACGCGCGGCCGAAGGTCCGTCGCTGGCCGCTTACTTGAGTATTTTGGTTTTTTGCTTTTCTTGGGCCAGAAGGGCCGAAGCGACGTTGATGTATTTACGGCCGGCATCTTGTGCCTGCACGACGGCATTTTGCAATGTATCTGTGCTGCGCACTGACGCCAACTTGATGAGCATCGGCAAATTCACGCCCGCGATCACTTCTACGGGAGCAGTCTCCATGATCGAGATCGCGAGATTGGAGGGCGTGCCGCCGAACATATCGGTTAGCACAACAACACCAGAGCCGGCGTTGACGGTTTCCACGGCTTTCAAAATATCGGCGCGGCGTTGTTCCATATCGTCTTCAGGACCAATGCAGACGGTGCCGACTTGAGGCTGAGGGCCGACCACGTGCTCCATCGCGGCCACCAACTCTTGCGCAAGGCGCCCATGCGTGACGAGCACGAGTCCGATCAACGGTTTAGATTGCGACATGAACGAACGTAATTCCTGATACCAACAACGGCTCCCGCGGAAAGATCATGAACCCCCCGGGGAATTGGAATGCGGCGCAGCTTAACCAATCGCTGCGTCATATGCGACCCCCGCCGTAGACCCGCGTAAATCTCGCTCATCACATGAATAATATCAATAATCTCAATATATTATAGATATATCAGCGCTATTTTGAACCCTCGGTTTTGTAGTAATCGCGCATGAGTTCGCGCGACCATTCGGGCTGTTTTACACCGCCGAGCGGCGCGAATTCGGCCATATGCGGCTTGATATCCAGCACTGGTGTTCCATCGATGGCATCAAGCGCGCGGACACGCAGCACGGTGCCCTCGATGCCGACGACGGTCGCGTATGAAATGCCAATACGGTTGGGACGGTTTTTGCCGCGCTGGGCAAAGATTCCGATCAGTGGCCAATCCTCGCGCTCGCGGGGATGGCGCGCGCCGGTTTCGACTTTGGCGGGATCGACGCGGTCCATCAGGAAGATGATCTCTACATGAGAGAAATCACCGAGGCCAAAAAGCGCTTGAGGTTGGAAGCGCGCAGGGTCGAGATGAATCTCCGAAATCACATCGCCCCAGAAATCATCAATCGGCTCCTTGCGCGGATTGCGCACGACGCCGACGGCTTGCAATGTGAAGGACTCGAATTGCTCAGATTTGCTCATGCTGCGGCCTCAATTTGTTCCGCGGTTCGCGTAAATGTCGCGATGGCGGACATTGAAAGGAAGATGTTTGCCCGCGAGCCAAGCTTTCAACTGCTCAACGACGTAGACCGAGCGATGCTGGCCGCCGGTGCAACCCACAGCGATGGTCAGATAGCTTTTGCCTTCGGCTTCATACAGCGGCAGCAAAGGCTCCAAGAGTTTTACCAAATGGTCGAGGAAGGGCGCGAGAGATGCGTCGCGCGCAATGAAGGCGGCAACTTCACTATCAATGCCGGTTTGCGCTTTCAGCTCCGGCACGTAATGCGGATTTTTGAGGAAGCGCACGTCGAACACCAGATCGGCATCGCGCGGCAGGCCGTAGCGATAGCCGAAAGACATCAGAAACACTTGCAGGCTTCGCCGCTGCGCAACGCCGTACTGGCCGAGGAGAATGCGTTTCAGGTCCGAGGGCGCCAGCCGCGAGGTATCGATCAATAGCTCGGCTTGCTCGCGTAAAGGAGCGAGCAACCGGCGCTCGGTCTCGATCCCAACCAGCACCGGCAGATCATCGGCCAAAGGATGTGGCCGCCGGGTTTCGGTATAGCGTTGGCCGAGGATTTCACTGTCGCAATCAAGGAAGACAATCCATGTCGCGAGGCCCGTGCTTTGGCGCAAGGCGTTGAGGGCCTCCAAAAGCTGCGAGGCATCGAAGTCGCGTGTACGCACGTCGATACCGATGGCAAGCGGCCCTTCGCCGGCGGTGACGACAGCACTGAGCAAGGCCACCGGCAGATTGTCGACGGTCTCAAAATCGGAATCTTCAAGCGCGCGGAGGGCGGAACTTTTGCCCGCGCCCGACATGCCGGTGACAATGACAACGCGGCGGGATTTATCGGTCATGCTGTCTGGCCTGCGATGATGCGCACCTTCGCTGCTGCCGACGCTGCGAATGCGTTCAACTCCATTCTGCGTATACTCACGCCTTCGATGGTGCAGGTCGTTGTTCCGGGCATTCGTTCAACGTCCGCTTCAGGCATAAGGTCAACCACCAAGCCAACCACGGCTGACGCGCAAAACGGCAGCGGAACAATGCCAAACCCGCGCACCTCGATTTTTCCCGCGAGGTTCAAAGGCACCGCAGCAACAAGGTGGCCGTCTTTAACTGTGATCTCACAATAATCATCGGCCACGAGTTCCGCGCCCCCATCGATCAGCCGCAACGCCAGGTCTGACTTACCCGCGCCGGACGCGCCGCGGATAAGGACTCCGGTTGCCGCAATGGCGACGCAGGTCGCGTGGATCAAGGCCATAGCCCGATCTTATGAGGGTTTTAGGCGGCGGGCAAACGCACGATAAAGCGTGCGCCCTTCACGGCACCGTCATCGCCGATGATGTTCTCGGCGGCAATCGTGCCGCGATGAGCTTCGACAATCTGCTTGGAGATGGACAGGCCGAGGCCCGAATGGGTACCGAACTTTTCGCCTTCAGGGCGCTCGGTATAGAAGCGGTTGAAGATGTCTTCTTCTTTGCCGGCATGGATACCGGGACCCTGGTCTTCGACGAGGATTTTGACATGCCAGTGATCACGCATGGTGCGGATACAGATCGCGCCGCCGGGCGGGCTGAAGGATACCGCGTTGCTGATCAGATTGCGGAAGACTTGGCCGAGACGGGTCTCGAGGCCGGGCACAATCAGGGGGGCGTCGACCGCGCCGCGCTTTGTTGCGGGCGTGGCGGCTTCCGCGACAAGTTCGACTTTGGGCGCGGCGGGATTATCGTTGGCGTTCTGTACATCGGACAGGGCTTGCACCAGACGGCCCACATCCACGGGCTCCATCTCGGCGCGCGACAGTTCGGCATCGAGGCGCGAAGCGTCGGAGATTTCCGTGATAAGGCGGTCAAGACGCGCCACGTCCTCCATGATGATGGACATCAGCTTTTTCTGCTGCTCGGGGTCTTTCACGCGTCCGACCGTTTCCACGGCGCTGCGCAAAGACGTCAGCGGGTTTTTGATTTCGTGGGCAACGTCGGCAGCAAAGTGTTCGATGGCATCCAAGCGCTGCCAGAGCGATTCCGTCATTTCGCGCAAGGCGCCTGAAAGTTCGCCAATCTCATCGTCGCGGCGCGTCAGATCGGGAATGGGATAGCGGCGGTTCTTAGCTTGGCGCACTTGCATGGCAGCCTCGGCCAAACGCCGTACCGGCCGCGCAATGGTGTTGGCGAGATAGATCGAGG
>CAITZE010000396.1 GCA_903896775.1 uncultured bacterium | reverse complement strand
TTGGTGTCGCGGCCGTCGATACGCACGCCGGTCTTTAGGATGTTGCCGCGCACGACGTCGGCTTCCATATGCTTGAAGATACCGCCGGCAACAGCCACTTCGGCTGCGTTATCGCCTAAGCTCGCGATGGCTTTCTTCTTCACATCGCCGACGGCGGTGTAACGGTCTTGTTTGACCTGGTTTTTGTACGCTGTGCCGAGCTCGCCGGCGAAAGACGCGAGCTTGGTTTTTACAGCGACGACTTCCGGCGCTTCTGGCGGAACCACGCGCGGCTCTTTTGCGCAGGCTTGCGCGAGCGCGATAATCATCTGGATCACCGGCATCATCTGTTCGTGACCGAATTTGACGGCGCCGAGCATGATGTCTTCCGACAATTCCTTGGCTTCGGATTCGACCATCAGCACGCCTTCGCGTGTCGCGGCCAGAACCAGATCCAGCGACGACTTGTCGAGTTCGTCCATCTTCGGGTTCAGCACGTACTGACCTTCGACATAACCGACGCGGGCCGCGGCGATCGGGCCGAGGAACGGAATGCCGGAGATGGTGAGAGCAGCCGACGCACCGATCATGGCGATGACGTCGGGATCGTTCTTCAGATCGTGCGAGAGCACGGTGCAAACCACCTGCGTCTCATTGCGATAGCCTTCATGGAATAGCGGGCGGATCGGACGGTCGACGAGGCGCGAGGTCAACACTTCCTTCTCTGTGGGACGGCCTTCACGTTTGAAGAAGCCGCCGGGAATTTTGCCGGCCGCGAAAGTCTTTTCCTGGTAATTGACGGTCAACGGGAAGAAATCGATGCCGGGCTTCGGCGCTTTAGCGCCGACAGCAGTGCAGAGCACTGTGGTATCGCCGTAAGTGGCCATCACCGCGCCGTCAGCCTGACGCGCGATCTTACCGGTTTCCAGCACCAGCTTGCGGCCGCCCCATTCGATTTCCTTGCGTGTTACTTTGAACATAGACATAGCGTGTTTCCTTCTTACCCCATGGACCGGCACCGTATTGTGCGCCCGGCTCACCGTTGGGTGCCATCCCCCCTCTTTCTCATGGGGATGGCGCATACGGTCAGAGGTTAGCGAGCCGAGATTTCGATCCCGCGCGACGTCACTCGAACGCCCCGCACCTTAAAAACAAACGTGCCGCACCTGCGGCCCATTCGTAACGCACGCTTTGACGCACCTGCGCCGCCGCGCGAACAGCGATAAACAAATCTGTCCAAACACCGCTGCTGTTTCGGAAGCGCTGAATGCGCCCGCCTGTCTTAAGACAAGGGGCGCTCAACGACCTCCACCGGTGCTTGAAACATTTCCAGTTAGCGACGCAATCCGAGACGGCCGATCAGGCTGTCATAACGGCCCGAATCCGTGACCTTGAGATAATCAAGCATACGGCGGCGTTGTCCGACCATGACCAAAAGTCCACGACGGGAATGGTTGTCCTTGTTGTGGCCTTTAAGGTGCTCGGTGAGATTCTTGATGCGTTCGGAGAGAACGGCGACTTGAACTTCCGGCGAACCGGTATCGCCCTTCTTGGTGGCATACTCTTGAATGAGCACTTGTTTGCGCTCTGCGCTAATCGACATCGGGGACTCCTATAAGTCAGTGGTTTAAAACGCGGACGGGACGGATCATTCCGTTCCCGACCTCAGCCACCGCAATCAGCTTGTCCCCACATACAGCCTGGACGGCAGTTCCCTGCTCTAGACCGGTTTGGGGGGATCGCTTTACCACCGGCCAAAGCGCAACGGCTTGGCCGAGGATCATGCGGCGAGCTTCTTCTTCCGTCAGGGCCAAAGCCGGGATGTCGTCCAGCACGGTCGCAACCGGGAGAAGATACTCAGAATCGGCGGCTTTATCGCCCAAAGCCTCCAGTTTTTCCAGGGAAATCGCCCGATTTTCAGCGAAAACGCCGCAGCGTGTACGCCGCAAAATCGAGATATGACCCAACGTGCCCAGGGCTAGACCTAAATCACGGACCAGGGCGCGGATGTAGGTGCCTTTGCCGCAATCGACCCTAAAAAGGGACCGGTCCGGCGAGGGATCCGACTCGGGTTTGGGCAACAGCATAAAGGCGCGTACGTGCACCGGCCGGGCGGCTAAATCGACGGCTTCTTTTCGCCGGGCCAGATCATAGGCCCGCTGGCCACCGATTTTGATGGCCGAATAGTCCGGCGGTACTTGTTGAATGATGCCGGTGAAAGCCGGTAAAGCCGCCTGGATGGATTCGGCACTGGGCCGGACATCGGTTGTGGCAGTCACGGTGCCGTCGCGGTCGTCGGTATCGGTGGATGCGCCCCAGGTGACTTCAAACTCGTAGGTCTTGGCGCTGTCCATGGCGAAGCTGACAGTCTTGGTGGCTTCGCCGAGCGCCAAGGGCAGGATTCCCGTCGCCAACGGGTCGAGCGTGCCGCCGTGTCCGGCCT
>CAITZE010000395.1 GCA_903896775.1 uncultured bacterium | reverse complement strand
GGTGCACCGCCGATGTGGGTTGGATCACGGGCCACAGCTACATCGTCTATGGTCCGCTAGCCAACGGCGCGACGACGCTGATGTTCGAAGGCATCCCCAACTATCCCGACACCTCGCGCTTCTGGCAGGTCATCGATAAACACGGCGTGAATATTTTCTACACAGCGCCAACGGCGATCCGTGCGCTCATGCTTGACGGCGATGCGCCGGTGAAGCGTACGTCGCGCGCGACGTTGCGCGTGCTGGGCAGTGTCGGCGAACCCATCAATCCCGAAGCGTGGCTGTGGTACCACCGCGTCGTCGGCGATGGCCGCTGTCCGATTGTCGACACCTGGTGGCAGACCGAAACCGGCGGCATTCTGATCGCGCCAATCCCGGGCGCGGTAAAACTCAAGCCCGGTTCGGCCACGAAGCCGTTTTTCGGGATCGAACCCGCTATCGTCAACGCCGAAGGCAAAGAATTGGACGGAGCTTGCAGTGGCAACCTCTGCATCAAGACATCTTGGCCCGGTCAGGCCCGTACCATCTACGGCGACCATCAGCGTTTCATCGATACCTTCTTTTCCACCTACCCCGGAAAATATTTCTCCGGCGACGGCTGTCGGCGCGATGAAGATGGTTATTACTGGATCACGGGCCGCGTCGACGACGTTATCAATGTCTCCGGGCATCGTCTGGGCACAGCGGAAGTTGAAAGCTCACTCGTCGGCCATGCCGGCGTCGCCGAAGCCGCTGTCGTGGGTTATCCGCACGACATCAAAGGCCAGGGCATCTATGCCTATGTCACCTTGAAAGTCGGCGTTGCGCCGACCAAAGAGTTGCACGACGAATTGATTGCCTGGGTCGGTAAAGACATCGGCCCCATCGCCAAACCCGACGTACTCCAGTGGGCCCCTGGTTTGCCCAAAACCCGCTCGGGCAAAATCATGCGGCGCATTTTACGCAAGATCGCCGAGAACGATGTCAGCAGCTTGGGCGATACGACAACGCTCGCCGATCCTTCGGTGGTGGATGATTTGGTGAAGAACCGCGCAGGGAAGTGATATGTATCCCACCATTGACGTCAGCCCGACATTTATTGAGCGGAATTATGGATGTAATCGATATCAGCAAGGTCCCGGGACAAATCGAACCGAGCGAGCAGAATGCGCTCTCCGATCTTGCGGCGTCCATCGTGCTCAATGCCGAAGATTCGATTGTTGAATTTGGCGCTTTTTTTGGGCGAAGCACGGCCTGTCTCGTCAACGGCTTATTGCGGCGGAATTTACCACCGAGAAACACGCCCTTTATTTATGCTTTCGATAGCTTCTCATTGCCATCTTCAAGTCCCTTTTGTCGCCTCGTAAAAGATGCCGTTGCAAGTGGGGGCGTAGAGAATTTCTTACGTTCAACCCCCAATACCCTTAATTGGAGGGGCGTCTTCGACCACTTTCTCGGTGAAGCGCAATCGAGCGGTATTTTAAAAGCGACAGAAGGCGATATCGCCTCAGCTAAGAACGATCTCAAAAGCATTGCTCTTATGCATGTCGATGCGCCGAAGGATTACGAGGGATTTAAACCGATCCTTTTTAATTTCTTCCCGAGCTTGCGCCAGGGTGCTGTCGTTATATTTCAGGATTACTTTTTTCCCTTTTCGGGCACGCTCATTGCCGCCGTGCAGATGCTTATTGAAGCGGGTATCGTCGAGCGAAAAAGTGCTGCCGCGACGTCTCTGGCTGTGCGCGTGCTTAAGCCGATTGACGCCGCGAGCATTAGACAGGTGGATGCTATGCTGGCCAGCGCGTCGGTTGCTGCGGCAATAGACCGCGCCCTGAGCGGCGCTCAGAGTATCGACATGACGGATAAAGAGAGATATTTCGCACGCCTAACTTTGGCGAAAATGCAATATCTGTGGTCGCAGAAGACCTATAAGGGAACCGCGGATTCTTTTGGTGAACTCACAATCAACAACAAGATGGATCCCCGTGTTCTTCGCGAATTCCTGACCATGCTCTCCGTCAACTTCGATAGCAACGCATCGGTATTCTGAACAGGCAACGCAGATCGCGAGATCGGATTTACTGCGCGCCTTGCGCCGCCAGCATCAATCGCACGTGATCGCGTTGATGCTCCATCACCTTCACATTACTCTCGAGATTGAGTTCGACGAAAACCTGTCCAGCTTGCTCAAACGCTTCGGCGGCTTGACGCAGGCATTCGATGTTGCGGGCAGCCACACCTTTTTCTCTGAGAGCGGAACCGATATTAGCGAGCGCTGTCGCCCATACCAGCGGTGCGGACGTGCGGCTGCGCGATCGCGCGATTTTCAGGAACACGGCCACGGCTTTATCAAAGAGGCCAGGCTGTTCGGTCAAGCGGCCCATCGTAATGAGCGGACTGCCGAGCGAGTTCTGAATATCCGCCCAGCGTTCCGGCGCGTCGGTAATGGTCCAGATGCCGGTGGCGGCAGAAAATGCTTCGGCGGCATCTTTCAAGTGAACCGCTTCGCCAGTGGCCTGCGACAGGCTATGCAGCGCGAGGCCAAGTCGCGTTTTTAGGGCCGCATAATCGTCGGCGAAAACTTCTTTGCGCACCATCGCCAAAGCGGCGCGATAATATTCGACGGTTTTATCGGCCAGGCGCGGGCGTTCGGTCTGCGCACTGATCAGCGACAAGGCATCGGCGATATGTGTGCCGATCATGGCGCGTTCATGCAGCGGGAAAGCATCCTCGCCCAGAATCAAAGCGCCCTGATATACCGACACAGCGCGCTCAAGGGTTCTGACCTCGCCAGTGCGTGCACCTTCAAGCAATAATAGCGCGGCGTAACAAGCTTGCGCTGTGGCGCATTGCGCAACCGTGCCGACGGAATCGCCTTCGGCAAAACGCGTCGCAGCTTTGAGGACGGGTCGGAACAATGTGGCGCGGGCGCGAATACCGTCCGCCGATTCAACATTCACGGCCGCGAGCGCAGTCCCGAAAGCAAGATCGCCCGTGGCATCGTCGAACAGCGCGGGCACTTCCAGACGTTCGAGGGCCGAGATTGTGGCGCTATGGGGGTGCAGCGGTGTTGTGCGCCCCAGGAACCGCAACCGCCATGAGGTGCCGGTTTGAGTCTCGACGCTCTCGCCCCAAATCAAAAGATCGGCGCCGTCGCGTTTCAGCCAGCGTCGGCCCAGATCGACAGCCATGGAGACGAACAAAGGTTGATTGTGGTCGGCGCCCGGCGCTGTCAGCGGCCGGTCGGCGACGGTGATAGAGACACCCATGCGTCCCGACAGCCGATCATGGATGTGGCGCGCGGCGAGGCCTTGCAGATCGCCCGCAAGGGGGCTGATGAGAATGCGTAAGGGCTCGATGCCGTAAAGGGCATCTTCGGGCTCGTCCAAGGCAAAAGGATTGGTTTCGGCATCTTCGGCGGGCTCCTCGCGGGAGGGCCGTAAACGCAACAGGTCAAGGAACGAGCCGAAAACCATAACTGCTTCCCCACATGGCCCAACTAACACGGCCAAGGCACCGCATAATTTTACGCCCGGCCAAAGCCGTGGCCGGAATCAACCTCTTAGCAGGGCGGATTTAAAAATATGTTGAGGACTCGGGGAATGTCGGGTGAAAACGAATCGAGCCGCTTAGAAATCCGAGCAGCGGCCTTTGCGTTCCCAGTCGCCGAAGCGAGTCGGCTCGGGGCCTTTGGGCCCACCGATTTCCTGGACGATTTCGCCATTCGCGGGAGCAAGGGGTGGTGGAGCGGCTACGTCTGTCCCCTGGGTTTTGGGTTTCAGCGCCGCGGCAGCGGGCGACAGGGCCAGGGGTGGCGGGTTTTTAGGATCGTTTGTCATGGCGGTAAAATACCGCAAATAGCGTGACCCTGCATCTTCTGGATTGCCGCGCAAGCAATTGACTTTGCAGCGGCTGTCACGGCATTTGGCGCCTCGTTGAAAAGAAAAGTCATAAAAAATGTCGCAATCAAGTTCAGCCCCTTCTGCTGGCGGATCTGAAATCGCCTCCCGCGCTGCTGCCCTGGCCATACTCGAAGGCGTGTTCTCGCGCGCAAAGTCCACGGACGATCAGTTTGAGCAGGCTGTCGCGAAGCTGGAACCGCGCGACCGCGCCTTTGTGCGGCTGCTTGTCGCCACGACGTTGCGTCGTTTGGGCCAGATCGATCTTGTTCTCGGTAATTTTGTCGAGCGCCGCCCGCCCGACCGTGTGATCAATGTGCTTCGCCTTGGCGCAGCTCAGTTGCTGTTCATCGCCACGCCGCCTCATGCCGCCGTTGCGACGTCGGTGGCGTTGGTGAAGCAGGGCCATGAACGTCACGCGGGATTGGTCAACGCGGTGCTGCGCCGTGTTTCAGAAAAGGGCGCTGGCCTAGTCGCCGCTCAAGATGCTGCCAGTCTCAACACGCCGCTTTGGCTGTGGAAATCCTGGATCGCGGCTTACGGCGAGCCCGCTGCGCGCGCCACCGCCGAGGCCCATCTCAGCGAGCCACTGCTCGACATCACGGTGAAAGACCCGGCGGCGCTTGAGGAATGGGCAAAACGCCTTGAAGCCGCTGTGCTTCCTACCGGTAGCTTACGCCGCACCGCCGGCGGCCGCATTCAAGAGCTTGAAGGATTTGCCGACGGCGCCTGGTGGGTGCAAGACGCTGCCGCGGCGCTGCCCGCAAAAATGCTGCTGCATGTTTTGGAATCTCCGGCCGGCAAAACCGTTCTCGATCTTTGCGCAGCACCTGGCGGCAAGACCGCGCAGCTGGCCGCAGCCGGTTGCGCCGTCACTGCGGTGGATTCATCCGGCGAGCGCCTCAATCTCCTGCGCGCTAATCTCAAGCGTCTGCGTCTTGACGCCCAAATCGTCGAGGCCGATGCCGTCACCTGGCGGCCCAAAGAGCAAGTCGATGCGGTGCTGCTGGATGCGCCCTGTTCGGCGACAGGCACTATCCGCCGTCATCCCGATCTGCCCTATCTCAAGCGCGCCGAAGACATTGCCGGCTTCGTGACTTTGCAAACCCGGTTGCTGAATGCCGCTGTCGAAATGGTCAAACCGGGCGGTTGGATTTTTTACAGCGTCTGCTCGCTGCAGCCCGAGGAGCGCCGCCCGGTGGTGGAGGCGGTCCTGGCCACTCATCCCATCATCACGCGGGTCAAAATCCCGAAGGAAGCGGTGGCGGGCGAGTCGCAATTCATCGACCACAAAGGTGAGCTCAGAACCCTGCCTAGCCAGTGGCCTGAACGGGCAGGACTCGATGGATTTTACGGCGCGTTGCTTCAACGCAGCGAATAATATCGTTATATTTCAAATACATATAATCGCTCTTGCAAATCATTCGCAAGCGCCCTATATCATTTGCGACTGCTTCGCATTGTCCACTTGGATAAAAAGAGCGGCAAAAAAGGGCGCTAAAATGTACGTCTGCATTTGTAACGCGTTGACCGATAGCGAAATCGCAGAGGCCTCACGCCTTGGCGCACGCACCGTCAAAGAAGCCTACGCAGTGCTTGGCGTGGAGATCGCCTGTGGCCAGTGCCAATGCATGGCTCAAGACATTATCAATCAAGCCGAGCCGGCCTACGTCATGCAGGCCGCCGAATAACTTTCGGCTCTATTTAGTCTTCCGCCGGTTTAGTTTGCAGCTGCACGTAGTTTTGCAAGCCCATGCGGCCGATCAGCTCGATCTGGGTTTCGATCCAGTCAATGTGCTCTTCTTCCGACTCTAGAATATCCTCGAACAGCTCGCGCGTGATGTAGTCGCCGACCTTTTCACAATGGGCGATCCCATCTTTCAGCGGCGCGATTGCGTCCATCTCGAGCTTCAGGTCGCATTTCAGAAGTTCCTCGACGCTCTCGCCGATCATCAGTTTGCCGAGGTCCTGCAGATTGGGCAGACCTTCCAGGAACAGTACGCGCTCGATCAAGTTGTCGGCGTGTTTCATCTCGTCGATGGATTCTTTGTATTCGTACGCTGCGAGGCGGCTTAAGCCCCACTGGCGCAGCATGCGCGAATGCAGGAAATACTGGTTGATGGCGGTCAGCTCGTTCTTGAGCACCTGATTCAGGAGTTTGATGACCTGCTTATCGCCCTTCATGGAGGAGTCCTTCGAAAGATCGGCAAATTTTTCGCCAATGTGAAACGTGTGCCGATGGTGACCGTTGATGATTCGCGGGTCAACCATTTCGTGAATTTCCCCCCAGGTTTTTGAAGCGCTCTCTGCTGGATGTTTTGTGGCCCTCGGCGCGATTAAGAGCGATACTCAATTGCACAATCTTCGACGTCTTACCTTCATATGAGCCACACCATGAACGTTCCCAATAAGACTCACGAATCACATGTAACCGCCCAATTCGGACCGCGCGCGGCGTCTTATGTCGCAAGCGCCGTCCATGCGTCGGGTCCCGACCTTGCTCATATCGCGGAGATCGCAAAGACACTGCGCCCGCGCCGTGCGTTGGATCTCGGCTGTGGGGGCGGTCACGTCAGCTTTCAAGTCGCGCCACATGCTGGAGAAATGACCGCTTACGATTTGTCCGTGGATATGTTGAGCGCGGTTAAAAAGGAAGCCAGCCTGCGCGGGCTTTCCAATATCAGCACGCAACAAGGTAGCGTCGAGAAACTTCCCTTCGCCGACGGCAGCTTCGATTTTGTTGCAACTCGTTATAGCGCCCATCACTGGCACAATATTCGCGCTGGCTTGGCCGAAGCGCGGCGCGTGCTGGCGCCAGGCGGCCGTGCTGTGTTTGCCGATTCCGTTTCACCCGGAACACCATTGTTGGATACGCATCTGCAAGCGCTCGAGTTGCTGCGTGACCCGTCGCATGTGCGCAGCTATTCCTTGGCCGAGTGGATGGAAATGTTGCGGGCTGCCGGCTTCGCTCCCAAAGAAGCCAAGCTGCATCGTCTGCATCTGGAATTCTCAAGCTGGGTCGCACGCATGGCGACGTCGGAAGTCAACGTCAGCGCGATCCGTGCGTTGCAGGCCTCGATGCCGCGTAATGTGGCGGAGTATTACGAGCTGGAGCCCGATGGTTCTTTCAGCTTCGATACCATGACGATTGAGGCCGTTTGATTATGAAGCGCCTTCTCTCGGTTGCTCTGGCCATCACCTTATCCGTAAGCGCGGTGCACGCGGAGAATGTTCTGCGCTGGGCGAGCCAGGGCGACGCCATGACCATGGATCCCCATGCTCAGAATGAAGGTCAGACTCGCACCTTCGCACAGCAAGTCGAGGACGCGCTCATTAACCGTCAGCCTGATCTCACCAAGGTTCCAGGCCTTGCCGTGTCATGGAAGCTGGTCGATCCTAAAACCTGGGAGTTCAAGCTGCGCCCCAATGTGAAATTTCACGACGGTCGGCCCTTCACGTCCGACGATGTGGTGTTCTCCTTCAAGCGCGCGCAAATGCCGACGTCCGACCTTCGGGATTTGATTGCGAGCGTCGCCGATGTCGTCGCGGTCGATCCCTTGACGGTCCGCATCCTTACCAAAACACCCGATCCAATTCTGTTGGACGAAATCACGACCATCTTCATCATGTCGCGCGGTTGGGCCGAAGAACACAAAGTCACTGTGCCGCAAAATTACGGCAACGGCGAAGAGACCTACGCTGTGCGCCATGCAAACGGCACCGGGCCCTTCAAATTGGAATCGCGCGACCCCGACGTGCGCACCCTCATGATCAAAAATCCAGACTGGTGGGGCCTGAAAGACCAGCCTCACAATATCGACCGCATTATCTATACGCCGATCAAAAACCAAGCGACGCGTGTGGCCGCATTGCTTTCGGGTGAGTTGGATTTTGTGCTGGACCCGCCGGTGCAGGATTTGGCGCGCATTGAATCCTCGGGCGGCTTTCAGGTCGAGCGCGCCGCGTCGCCCTGGACGATTTTTCTCGGCATGGATGCAGGGCGCAAAGAGCTTCTGACATCTTCCGTCAAAGGCAAAAACCCCTTCGCTGACATTCGCGTGCGTAAAGCCATGAACATGGCCGTCGATGTGAACGCTATCACTCAGCGCATTTTGCGGGGCTTGGGTCAGCCGGCGGGCAATGTCGTGCCGCCGGGCGTTTATGGTTACGACCCCAGCATCGACGTGCATTTGCCTTTCGATCCCGACGGCGCCAAGAAGTTGCTTACAGAGGCCGGATATCCACAAGGCTTCGATGTGCGCCTCGATTGCCCTAACGACCGCTATCTCAACGATGAGCCAACCTGCCAGGCGGTTGTCGGCATGCTCGCGCGCGTCGGCGTCAAAGTGACACTCGACCTCAAGCCACGCACGTTGCATATGCCGCGCGTGCAACACAAAGAGTCGGATTTCTACATGCTAGGCTGGGGCACTGACACTACAGACGCCCACAACCACTTGAGCTTTCTAGGACTGCCGACATCGATATGGAACGGCACGGAATATACAGACCAGAAGCTATTCGATCTGATCAACGGCATGGCCAGCGAAATCGATAAGCCGAAGCGCGATGCCATGATCAAGGAGGCGTCCACACGTCTGCGCGAAGCCTATACCTATGTCCCCCTATACCACCCGCTTTTGGCTTGGGCGACGCGCAAAGGCGTCAAGGTTCCGATTACCCTCGATAACATGCCCCACTTCGCTTACGCGCGGTTTACGAATTAGCTAAGCTCGGGGAATGGCCCGTCACATCCTTCGCCGTTTGATCCAAGCCGCCGCCGTTATGGGGCTCGCGACGCTCGTTGCTTTTCTGCTGTTCAACTATGTTGGCGACCCCGTCAGCAATATGTTGGGTCAGGAAGCCAGCCGTGAAAGCCGCGAAGCTCTGCGCGCGCATCTCGGCCTCAACGATTCCTTCGTTGTGCAATTCGCTCGCTTTTCAATCCACGCCGTAAAGGGCGACTTCGGAACGTCCTATCGGCTACAGCGCCCGGTCGCCGATTTGATCGCCGAACGCCTGCCGGCAACGGCAGAGCTTGTATTGGTCTCGGCATTATTCGCGGTTGGTCTCGGTGTCGCGCTCGGCATTTTTACCGCCATCCGCCGCAATTCGTGGCTCGGGCAGACGGTTCTTGCGGTCTCATTGATCGGAATCTCGCTGCCGACCTTCGTCATTGGCATAGGTTTGATTTACCTCTTTTCAGTGATTTTGGGTTGGTTGCCGTCCTTTGGGCGCGGTGATGTGGTGCACATCGGATGGTGGACCACGGGCTTTCTTACCGCTTCAGGCCTCAAAGCCCTGATTCTCCCAGGCATTACGCTCGGTCTCTATCAAATGGCTTTCATTTTACGCCTCGTGCGTGCCGAAATGCTGGACGTGCTCGGCGCCGACTACATTCGCACCGCCCGCGCGATGGGTCTCAGAGAAACCACGATCAACGCTAAGTATGCGCTCAAGAATGCGGCTTTACCCGTCATCACGATCATCGGCCTCAAGCTTGGAGAACTGATTGCCTTCTCCATTGTGACCGAGACTGTTTTCCAATGGCCCGGCATGGGCCTGCTTTTCATCCAAGCGGTTTCCTTCGCCGATGTGCCGATCATGGCCGCCTATCTGTTCATGGTGGCTTTCGTTTTTGTCACCATCAATGTCTTGGTCGATCTGCTTTATGTCGCGCTCGATCCTCGGCTGCGCAGCCGTGAGGAAGCGGCATGAGTAACCAAACCGCGCACCGCAATTATCTATGGTCTAGATTTCGCGCGTCACCCATCGCCATGACCTCGGCGGCGCTCACCGTGCTCATTGTCGGCGGAGCAATCCTCGCGCCGTTGCTCGCGTCGCAAAACCCTTTTGATCCGGCCGCGCTCAATCTCGCCAACAGCTTGCTTCCGCCGTCGTGGCTTCCGGGAAGCGATCCACATTTCTTGTTAGGTTCCGACGATCAAGGGCGCGATATGCTATCGGCGTTGCTTTACGGAAGCCGCATTTCGTTATTGGTGGGTTTTGGCGCGGTGATATTCGCCGCCGTCATTGGCGTTACAATCGGTTTGGTCGCAGGCTACGCCGGCGGGTGGGTCGATGCCCTGGCCATGCGCCTAGCCGATGTGCAGCTCACCATTCCGGCCATTCTCATCGCGCTTATGGTCGACGGTCTGGCGCGCGCAACGTTACCCCAAGAAACGCACGATGCTGTTGCGATCTACGTGCTGATCTTCAGTATCGGCATCGCCGACTGGCCTCAGTACGCCCGTGTTGTGCGCGCTGCCACGGCCGTGCAAAAGACTCTCGCCTATGTTTCCGCGGCCCGCGTGATGGGCGTCTCATCTCCCCGAATTGTGTTGACGCATATTCTGCCCAATGTGCTGACGTCGGTGATGGTGTTGGCGACTTTGGGCTTGGCGCTGGCCGTGATTTCAGAAGCCACGCTCAGTTTCTTAGGCGTTGGCATGCCGCCAACCGCGCCGTCGTTAGGTACACTGATCCGCATCGGCAACAACTTCCTGTTTTCCGGCGAATGGTGGATCACGCTGTTTCCGTCGCTGACGTTGGTGCTGCTGGCTTTGGCCGTGAATATGCTGGGCGATTGGCTGAGGGATGCTTTGAATCCCAAACTGAAGTAATCAATCGCCCCACTTCTCGATATATTTGCGGTAACCGTCGCGCCAGGATTGGGACAGGTAATTACCGGTGCTTTCATGCACCACCGAAATAGGCCAAGTGCCCATGCGGACATTTTTGGCTTCGGCCTGCCTGCAAAAATCGAGATCGTAAAAATTGAAATCGAAGCGTTCATCGAATCGCAAATCGTGAGCGATCAACGTCTCGCT
>CAITZE010000394.1 GCA_903896775.1 uncultured bacterium | reverse complement strand
GATGATGATGAGTAAGGTCGAAAGGGCATCTACCCAGCCGGGCCAGATGTCGACGGTACGTCGCGCACGGCGGGAAAATCCGGCCATAGGGCGCTCTTATTCGCCGCTATCGGTCACCGCGCCGTCACGCGTGGCGGCAACGGTCTTGGCCAGGAGCTTGATCTCATTGCGCAGCTCGCGCACGCTTTCGGAGCGCCCGGTTTCCATAGCGGCCGCAAGACGCGAAAGGCCGGTATCGATGCTCCGGATATGGCCGCGGGTCGCATCGTCGATACCACCGCCGCCTGTATTGGGTGCGCTCAAGGCTGCTGCTACATCGCTCATACTGCGCAGGAGTGGTCCCAAATCGCGCTGCGTCTCGGCAACGCGCAACAGGACTTGCTGCTGCGCTTTCATATGATCCGCGAAGGTCGAGAGTTTGGCATTCAGTTCGGCGAGTTGATCGTTGCCAGATGTGCGGGTCTGCTCGCCGCGCGCCATGATGTTCTGCAGCTCTTGCAGGCTTTCGGCGGTTTGTTCCAACAACGCTTCGGTGTAAGCCGACACGCCTTGCTCACCGTCACCGGGGCCTGTACCCGAGGACAGGCGGGTCAAACCGGACAACCACTCTTCAAGTTCGTTGTAAAAAGCATTCTGAGCCTGACCGGCTTGCAGATCGAAGAAGCCAAGCACAAGTGATCCGCCGAGGCCGAAGAGCGATGAGGCGAAAGCCGTACTCATGCTCGACAGCGGTGCTTCCAGGCCTTGCTTGAGCGCTGTGAACATCACCGCCATGTCTTCGCCGGACACCGTAAGGTTCTTGATAACATCGGCAATGGAGCCGACGGTGCCCAACAAACCCCAGAACGTACCCAACAGACCCAGAAAAATACAAAGACCTGTGAGGTAACGCGCCAGGTCGCGGCTTTCTTCTAGCCGCGCACCAATCCCATCGAGCAGGGTGCGCATGACAGGGGCGCTGAGGGTAATGCGTCCACTGCTTCCGCGTGAACGCTTTTCTTCCAGCATGCGCGCCATCGGCGACAGCAGCTTGAGTTCGCCGCCGCTTGAAACGGTCGTCATCTCGCCGAGCGGGCTTTCTTTGGCAACGCCGTCGCCTTGAAAGCCCTCGATCCATTTGGCTTCTGGACCGAGCAGAATGACCTGGCGGAAATTGAACGCGATGCCGGTGATGATGATCGCGAAGATGAATCCGTTCAGCAGCGGATTGACCAGGAAGATGGTCACGAGATTTTGCGCGATGAACGCGAGGCCGATCCCGACCACTACCAGGAACAGCACCATCCGCGTGAGATAGGTTTTTGTATCGCTCATGGAATCCTTCGCATGTCCTGCTGCACCATACTTTTACGAAAGTATGGCAAGCCTATGGCGAAGCGATGTGCGGGGCTGAAGG
Organism: uncultured bacterium; assembly: GCA_903896775.1. Lineage (GTDB taxonomy): Bacteria > Pseudomonadota > Alphaproteobacteria > Rhodospirillales > Rhodospirillaceae > SHVO01. The sequence goes on along the minus strand of CAITZE010000394.1, from coordinate 180 downwards.
CCGGCTCAACGCTTGGTGGTGATAGCGTCGACGCGATCGGGCGCGACCTTCGGCGCTGGCGGCGTGATGACCTTCGGCGTGGGCTCTTCGAGTTTGGCGGTTTGAACCGGCTTCGCTGCTTTTACTTCGGCAGCTTTGGGTTCAGCTGTTTTTGGCTCTGCAGCTTTCGGCGCCGCTGCT
>CAITZE010000393.1 GCA_903896775.1 uncultured bacterium | reverse complement strand
GAGAATCCCGGCGTCCGTCTGCGCATCGAGGTAGGCTTTGAGCTTGCGGGCACCTTCCGCTGGGCCGGTTTCATAAAACGCGCGGCCGAGATCCGGCATGCGCTCCGCAATGGCGATGACGGTGCGTAGCGAGGAGAGGCCTTCCACGCGGCACATGGCGGTGGCGAAGGCGATGCCCATGCGCATCAGCACGGCTTCGACATCGTGATCGTTGGGGTCGAGTTCGAAAACTTCTTCGGCATGCACGCGGCACGCCTGCTGCACGATGGCTTCGAACAGCTTTTCCTTGTCTTCGAAATAAACGTAGAGCGTGCCCTTCGAGACGCCGGCCACGCGGGCGATTTCGCCCATGCTGGCAGCATCGAAGCCCTTGGACATGAAGACTTCATTGGCGCCTTTGAGGATTTGCAGGCGCTTCGCGCTGTGCTCCTCCGGGCCTGCTTCCACCACTCTTAATGTGCTTGCTTGCATCGTCATTTTTGGCCTCTCGGCGCTTCTTGCGGCAATCCTGGAGGATTTGCCCGCATTTTCAACTATATGGCAGATTCGATGAATTCCAATGACCGAACCGTTCGGTCAGTATTGACACTCGATCCTGTGCTTTGTATATAATTGACCGAACCGTTCGGTCAATATGGCTGGCGGCAATAACGACGATGACTGACCGGAGGCCGCTATGAGCGCCAAACCCAACCGAACCGAAGGATTTTCCCGCCTGACCGTCATTCCCGCGGTGGGCGCACAGAACACGGCTGGGGCGCAGACCCAACCTGAAACCGGCGTGCAGCCCTCCCTGCGCAAGCCGGACCCTGACACGAAATCGGTTCCGCCCGATGCCGCTCAGGCCGCGCCCCAGCCGCGCCAAAACCGCAAGAAGCTGATCCTTGGCGCGGCGGCAGCAGTGCTGCTCGCAACCGTGGGATATTTCGGCGGGCACTACTGGCTGGTTGGTCGTTTCCAGGTCTCGACCGACGACGCATACGTGCGCGCTAATACCACGACGCTCGCTGCCAAGGTGCCGGGATATGTCGCGCAAATTCTGGTCGCCGATAATGCGCAGGTGCGCGCAGGTGACGTGATTGCGCGCATCGACAGCGGCGACTTCGTGCTTGCCGTAAATGCTGCCCGCGACAGAGCTGCAAGTCAGCAGGCGACGATTGACCGTATTGGCCGGCAGGTAACGGCGCAGCAGGCGATGGTTGCGCAGGCGAAGGCACAGCTTTTGTCGGCGCAAGCCGGCGCGACGCGCGGCCAGTCGGAACTCGACCGCCAGCAAGCACTGGCTTCGAAGGATTTCGCCAGCAAGCAGGCGCTTGAAACCGCGCAGGCGAACCGAGATCAGACCGCGGCAGCCGTTGCAAGCGCCGAAGCTGCTATTCAGGCCGCGGAAGCAAACGTCGATGTGCTGAAGGCGCAACAGAACGAAGCCGCGCGCGGCCTTGATGAACTGCGCACCGCGCTAGCGAAGGCCGAACGCGATCTCGCCTTTACTGAAATTCGCGCGCCGGTCGATGGCGTGGTTGGCAATCGCGCCATGCAGCCCGGTGATTATGTGCAGACAGGACAACGCCTTGCGAGCCTCGTGCCGCTCGACGGTGTTTATATCGATGCAAACT
>CAITZE010000392.1 GCA_903896775.1 uncultured bacterium | reverse complement strand
GATCACGCCGGCCGAAGGTATGTCGGAGGCGATGTTCGCCGCGGCCGAAATATTGCTCATGAACGATCCCAACGACTTGCGTGCGCAAGTCGCGACAGCCTATGCGCAGACAGCGCTGTACCTGAATCCGGATCTGGATATCGCCCGGCGCTTTATCGGCAGCACATTGGCCGCGCGCGGGCGTTACGCTGAATCCAATGCCGTGCTCGCGAGTATGAAGCCGTCATCGCCCGGCTACTTCGACGTTCAAATGCAAAGGTCCGAAAACCTTTTGCGGATGGAGAAAACCGACGAAGCGCTCGCGACGCTGCAAGACATCATCAAGCAAAAGCCAAAATGGGCAGAAGCATACGTCGCATTGGGCGATATTCTGCGTGGTCAAAAGAAATTTAAGGAAGCCGTCACCGCCTACGACAACGCCCTGAAGTACTCGCCGGAAGGCCAAGATGAAAGCTGGGCGATCCATTATTCGCGCGGCATTGCGCTGGAGCGCGACAAGAATTGGGACGCCGCCGAAAAAGACTTCAGAAAAGCGCTGGAGCTGCGCCCCGATGACCCGAGCGTTCTCAATTACCTCGGTTATTCGTATCTGGATCGCGGCGTGAAACTGCCCGAGGCGCGCAAACTGATCGAAGATGCCTATAAGCAGCGACCCAATGACGGCTACATCATCGATAGCTTCGGCTGGGCGCTCTACAAAAATGGTCAGTATCCGGAGGCCGTGGAAAACCTCGAGAAGGCGATTGAGTCGACGCCCGCCGACGGCACCATCAACGAGCACCTCGGCGACGCCTATTGGAAAGTCGGCCGGCGCAATGAAGCACGATTCCAGTGGCAGCGCGCTCTGCTCAGCACCGAGCTTGAAGATGCACAACGCGCCGCCATCCGCACCAAACTGGAGCGCGGGCTGGCTCAGCAATAGCGCTGCTGCGTCTCAAGATCATACAAACCCTGTAAGCGATGAGTTCTGACGATGGCGACATCGGCAGCGCCTAACGGCGCGATCACTGTAACGGCACCGGCGAAAATCAATCTGACCCTGCATATCTGCGGGCGGCGGGCCGATAACTATCATCTGCTGGATTCATTAGTGGTCTTCGCCGGCACCGGCGACCGTATCACCGTGTCGCCGGCCAACGATCTCCGCCTGACAATCACAGGGCCCTTTGGCGCGGCCCTCGCAAGCGAGCCCAACAATCTTGTCTTCCGCGCGGCGCGATTACTGGCGGCCACTCATAAAATCACCCGCGGTGCCGCCATCGTTCTGGAAAAGAATTTGCCGGTCGCTTCAGGCATCGGCGGCGGCTCCGCAGATGCAGCCGCAACTTTGATCGCATGCGGTCGCCTCTGGGGCGTCGATCCACGAACGCTCTCGGACCGCGATATTGCGGCAAGCCTGGGCGCCGATGTGCCGGTATGTTTGCGTGGCGTACCCGCCTTCATGAGCGGCATTGGCGAGGTCATCGACATTGCGCCGGCGCTCCCTGATGCTTGGTTGGTGCTTGCCAATCCGGGCGAGCCCTTAGCCACCAAGGATGTGTTCGCCGCCCTCGCCGGGCGTTTCTCGGCCGCCATGGATCGGGTGGCTTTTAACAATTTTGCTGGCGCCGAAAGCCTGGCAAACGTCCTCAAGCTTTATGGCAACGACCTGATGGCGCCTGCCCTGGAAATTCTACCGGCCATCAAACCTGTGCTGCGCGCCCTTGAGCAGGCGCCGGGATGCTTACTGGCGCGCCTGTCGGGCAGCGGTCCTACCTGCTTTGGGCTGTTCGCCGACGCCCAGGCCGCCACCCTCGCCGCCGCGCAGATGCACGCAAATCATCCCAAATGGTGGGTCGTGCCCGCGCCTGTCCTTAAAGCCGGGACTCCCCCGGAATTGTGAGTTGATTCACATAAACGGTGGCCTATGTTCGCGCCTATGAAACAGCGTTCCAAACAGCTTTTCCGCCTTTTGGCTTTATGTGGCGCGCTCTTGGGTGGCTCTTACGGGCCGGTCTGGGCCCAAGCTCCTGCGGCCCAATCCCCTACCGTCGTGCAGACCGATCAGGTCCGCGCGGAGATGACGTCTGAACAGCCGACGGTGGCTCCAGGCCAAAGTGTGTGGGTCGCGCTGTCGCTGACCATCAAGCCGGGCTGGCATACCTATTGGCAAACCCCAGGAGACGCCGGCGCCCCGCCCAGCATTCGCTGGACCTTGCCCGACGGCGTCACGGCAGGGCCGATCCAATGGCCGGCCCCTCAGCGCATCGCCACATCCGACCTGATGAGCTTTGGCTACAACGACCACATGGTCATGTTGACCGAACTGAAGGTCGATCCGAACGTCGCGCCCGCGACGATCACGGCGCAAGCCGACGCGACTTGGTATGTGTGCTCGGATGTTTGCATCCCCGAAGACGGCAGCTTCGCGCTGCCCGTAAAAATTTCTCCGGACGGCGCGCGCATGAATACAGCCGCCGGTGCGGTCATCGCCGCAGCGCGCGCGGAACTTCCTCAACCCGCGCCCTGGCCGATCAGCCTCGCCCGCAGCGGCAAAACCTTGACGCTAACGGCCGGCCCCGATGTCGGCGCCGATAAGTTTTCCGAGGTCGCGTTCTTCCCGATTGAAGACGGCGTTCTTGCCAACGCCGCGCCACAAACTGCGAGCGTCGCAAATCGTACATTACATCTTGCGATGACAACTGGCGCGGCGGCACCTGAAAATGTCTCCGGCCTGCTGGTGCTGAAAAACGGCGATGAGCGTATCGGTTACACGGTTGCTTCCGCCGTCACCGGTGCGAGCTCCGCCTCCGAAGTTGCTTCGGATGTAGCCATTATGCCGCTGGCCTTTGCGCTGGCGCTGGCCTTTCTCGGCGGCATAATTCTCAACGTCATGCCTTGCGTGCTGCCGGTGCTGGTGATGAAAGCCATGAGCTTCATCTCGCGCGGCACGGTTAACGCGGCGGCCTTACGCCGCGACGGCCTCGCTTATACCGCAGGTGTCATGGTGACCTTTGGCGCGCTGGTGGGCTTACTGCTGGCGCTGCGCGCGGCGGGCGATGCCGTGGGCTGGGGCTTTCAATTACAGTCGCCGATTTTCGTGGCGGGTCTTGCTTATGTGATGTTGCTGCTTGGCCTCAATCTTTCGGGCGTGTTCAACATCGGAGGCAGCGTTATGGGCGTCGGCCAAGAATTGACCGCACGCGGCGGCGTGACTGGATCGTTCTTTACCGGCTTGCTCGCCGTCGTCGTGGCCACACCGTGCACCGCGCCTTTCATGGGCACGGCCATCGGCTTTGCCCTCACGCAATCGCCGCTTGAAGCGATTTTGATTTTCGAAGCTCTCGCGCTGGGCTTGGCGACACCATACCTGATCCTGAGCTTTGCTCCGGGCGCCGCGCGGGCGCTGCCAAAGCCGGGCG
>CAITZE010000391.1 GCA_903896775.1 uncultured bacterium | reverse complement strand
CGATCTGTCATGAAAAATATATCTCCCAGCACCCTGCCGATCGCCACCGAGGCCCTGAGTGCGGCGGCCGTCATGCCGGCCAGGACTTTGCGCCAGCGCCTGCGCCGGCCGTTGATGATCTCCGTTCCGGCTCTCATGCTCCTCGCGGGCGGCGCGGCCTATATGGCCGAGGCGCCCTACGTCACCACCGACGATGCTTTCATTCGCGCCACACACGGCTCGATCAATGCGCGGGTGTCCGGCCAGGTCGTAGAAATCGCGGTGAAGGACAACCAGCTTGTGCATAAAGGCCAGCTGTTGTTCCGCATAGATCCCGAACCTTACGAGATCGCCGTGGCGCAGGCCGAGGCGCGTCTCAGCGGCGCACGTTTCCAGGTCGAGGGTTTGAAGGCGACCTATCGTCAGCAGCTGGCCGAACTTCAATCGGCCAAAGACGCGGCGGAGTTCCAGCATCTCGATTTCGATCGCAAGAAGGCGTTGCTGGCCACGGAATTTCTGTCGCGCGCCACCTACGACCGCGCCACGACGGATTTGAAACTCGCCGAGCAGCACATCGCGGCGGCTCAGCATCAGGTCGCTAACACCGTCGCCGCGCTCAACGGAAATCCGGATATCGACGCCAATCAGCATCCGACGGTGCGTGAAGCGGCGGCGCAGCTGGATCGCGCGCGGCTCGACCTTGCCTATACCCGCATCACCGCGCCGGACGACGGCATTGTGACCAAAGTTGACGATCTGCAGCTCGGTGATTTCGTGGGCAGTGGTGCGGCGGTGCTGGCCATGATGTCGAGCGATCATATCTGGGTTGAGGCCAACTTCCGCGAGACGAACCTCGCGCATATGCGCCCCGGTCAAGCGGCGACGGTCGAGGTCGATGCTTATCCCGGGTATCGCTTCAAAGCGCACGTGATCAGCATGAGCCCCGGCACTGGTTCGGAATTCGCGGTGCTCCCGCCGGAGAACGCGACCGGAAACTGGGTGAAAGTTGTGCAGCGCCTGCCGGTGCGCCTCGAGTTCGATGCGCTGGACCCCAGCCGGCCGTTGTTCTCGGGCATCAGCGCCACCGCCGAGATCGACACACGCCAAGAACCCGCGACGGATAAGCCAATTGACCATAAGCCAATTCAGGCTGCCGCAGCGGAAACCAAGTCGTGAACGCTATGTATAACTCAGAAGATCGCGGCGCGATTGTCATCGCGGCAATCGCTGCCACCTATCTGCAGGCGGCAACCATCTCGATCCCGAACGCTGCGGTGTTCCATATCGGCGGAACACTCTCGATGTCCGACGATGAAATTGGCTGGTTGTTCTCGTCCTATATTGCGGCGAGCGCCGTCGTCATGCCGATGACGCGCTGGCTTGCGAATGAATATGGCCGAAAGACCGTATTTCAAACCGCCATCGTGATTTTCGCTATCGGTCTATACGCCAACACACTGGCGACAACGCCGCTGCAATTTGTTGCCGCCCGCATCATCCAAGGCGCGGCCAGCGGCCCCTTGGCGCCATTGGCATTGGCGATTTTGCTGGACGGACTGCCGGCCGAGCGGCACGGGCGCATCAATTTTGCCTGGGCTGTAACGATTATGGCCGGGCTACTCAGCGGTCCGGCCATCGGCGGCTGGTTTGGCGAATACTATGGCTGGCGTGCGCTGTTTTATATCGGCCTGCCCATCAGCGGTTTCATCCTGCTGGCGATGGGCCTGTCGCTCGACGAAAAGAAGGCCGCGCAGAATTCGCCGTTCGATTTCTTCGGTCTGGCGACGTTCTCCTTGGGCTTTGTGGGCCTGCAGATGATGCTCGATCGCGGCGAGCGCCTGGAGTGGTTTGCCTCACGCGAGATTTGGGCGGAGGCGAGCGCGTCCGTGCTCGGCTTTGCGTTTTATTTCATCCACATCTTCACCACGCCGACGCATTTCCTGAACAAGGCGTTGTTCAAAGACCGCAACTTCGTGCTTTCGGCGGTGATGTTTTTTGCCTCCGGCTTTGTTCTGCTGCCGACCGTGGCGCTGACATCGCCGATGCTGGAAGAGCTGCTGCAATACCCGGCGGATACGACCGGCTATATGACGCTGCCGCGCAGCCTCGCGCTGTTGGCAGCCCTCGCGCTTACATGGCGCGCGCCGACGCGTATCGACAATCGCGCGCTTCTGGTGGCGGGCATTGCTCTCGTTGTTTACGGCAACTGGCGGATGATCGGCTATTCGCCGCTGATGGATTGGCAGCCGGTGATCGTGGCTGGTGTGCTTCAAGGCGCGGGGCTTGGCATTCTGATGCCGGCGCTGACCCGGGCAGCCTTCAGCACCCTTGATCCGGCCCTACGCCCGGAAGGAATTGCCGCGTTCAATCTCGCGCGGCTGTACGGCAGCACCCTGGGCATCGCAACGGTGCAGTTCTTTTTCTACAGCAACACCCAGTCCATGCATGCGGCCCTCGCACGCACGCTAACGCCGCGTCACATCGCCACACACGGTGGTAGCCTGGGCGGCAGCCTGCCTGCAGGTGCTGGGCTTGGAATGCTCGACGAAGCGATCACAGGACAAGCCGCGATGATCTCAATGATCGGCCTGTTCAAACTTCTGATGATCGCCATGCTCCTCGCGAGTCCGCTGATTTTGTTTCTCCGCAAACCGGGAGGCAAATATGTCCTACGCTAATACGCTTCGCCGCACGCGGTTTCCGCTGCTATCGGGAGCGGGCACGATTCCGGCCGTGGGCTTTGGAACCTTGATCCCTGACCCCATTGCGGCCAAGCGCGCGATCAAAGCGGCTTTGGAAGCCGGCTATCGGCATCTCGATTGCGCCGAACTGTATGGAAACGAAGAGGTTGTCGG
>CAITZE010000390.1 GCA_903896775.1 uncultured bacterium | reverse complement strand
GCGGCGGTCATGCCGGCGGGCTTGTCGACCGCGATCCATCCGCTGATGGGCCGGCCGGTTTTTTTACGCCCCACGCCTATTTCTCTTCCGGAGTTTCGCTGGAATTTTCGCCCAGATCTTCTTTGCTCTCTTCTTCGCCCTCTTCGTCCCCGGGCCAGATGTCGCGGGCGACTTCGGGTTTATGTAAAAGCCGCGAGATGTGTTCGGCTTCGTCAAAGGTCGTATCGGCGGAGAAAATCAGATCGGGAATGAATTTGATCTGCACGCGGCTTGCAACTTCGCGCCGCAAGAAGGGCTTCACGCGCTTTAAGCCCTCTAGAATGGATTTCATATCCTTAGCGCCGCCCAATGGCACCACGTAGACGCGCGCGTGGCGCAGGTCGGGGCTTGGGCGCACTTCGGTCACCGTCAGGCGCACGTCGATCAACGCCGGATCACGGAAGGTCTCGCGTTCGAAGATCGCTGCCAGCACATGGCGCAATTCTTCGCCGACCCTCAATTGCCTCTGGCCCGGCGCTTTAGGCCGCTGTCTCGCCATGGAAGTTTCCTTAGAAGAAGGCGTCTAAAACAAAAACGCCCGGCTCTCGCGCTTTACAGAACCCCTGCGAAGCGTTCCATCTCGAAGCACTCGATAACGTCGCCCTTCTGGATATCCTGATAGTTGGCGAGCGCGATACCGCACTCGTAACCCTCGCGGACTTCCTTGACGTCGTCCTTGAAGCGCTTGAGCTGTGACAGGTCGCCTTCGTGGATGACGACGTTGTCGCGCAGCAGCCTGACTTTGCAGCCACGTTTGATGATGCCTTCGGTGACCATGCAGCCGGCGACCTTGCCGACTTTGGTGACGTTGAAGACTTCGCGGATGTTGGCGTAACCGATGAAGTTCTCTTTGAACGTCGGCGCAAGCATGCCGGTCAGTAACTTTTTCATGTCGTCGGAGACGTCGTAGATGATTGAGTAATAACGGATGTCGATGTTGTCGCGTTTGGCGATCTCACGCGCTTGCGCGTTGGCGCGCACGTTGAAGCCGATGATGATCGCGCCCGACGCCTTGGCGAGCGTCACGTCGGCTTCACTGATGGGGCCCACGGCGCCGTGGATCACATTCACCTTCACCTCGTTGGTGCCAAGCTTGGACAGTGTGCCCGAAAGCGCCTCGACCGAACCCTGCACGTCCGCCTTAATGACGATGGCCAATTCCTTGGCGATGCCGGCTTTGATCTTGGCGAACATCTGTTCCATGGTCGAGCCGCCGATGCTCGCGACATGTTCCTTCTCACGCAATTTGCGGCGACGGAATTCGGCGACTTCACGGGCTCTTGCTTCATCGGTGACGACGACAAAGTCATCGCCCGCGGCGGGCGTGCCGGCAAAGCCGACGACTTCCACAGGCGCCGACGGCATCGCCGACTTCACCTGTTTGCCGTGCTCGTTGACCAACGCACGTACCCGGCCCCATTCGGCGCCGGCCACGAAAATATCGCCGATATGCAAGGTGCCGCGTTGAACCAACACGGTGCCGACGGAACCGACACCCTTTTCCATCTTGGCTTCGATGACCGCGCCTTCGGCCGTACGATCTGGATTGGCCTTCAAATCCAGCACTTCCGCCTGCAACAGAATGGCTTCCTCGAGTTTATCGAGGTTGGTTTTCTTTGTGGCGGAAACTTCGATCGCCAGGGTTTCGCCGCCCATGTCTTCGACCACGACTTCATAGCTGAGCAGGTCGGTTTTAATGCGCTGCGGATTGGCGCCGGGCTTATCCATCTTATTGATGGCAACGATGATCGGAACGCCTGCGGCTTTGGCGTGTTTAATCGCTTCGATGGTTTGCGGCATGATGCCGTCGTCGGCAGCGACAACCAGGATGACGATATCCGTCACACTTGCTCCACGTGCGCGCATAGCGGTGAAGGCTTCGTGGCCAGGCGTATCGATGAAGGTGATCTTACTGCCCTTGCTCGTGCGCACTTGATAAGCGCCGATATGCTGGGTGATGCCGCCGGCTTCGCCACTGACGACATTGGCCGACCGCAAAGCATCGAGCAGCGAGGTCTTGCCGTGGTCGACGTGACCCATGACAGTCACGACTGGCGGGCGCGGCTTCAGCAGCGCGTCCTCGTCGGGACCGGTCTTCAAGTTTTCTTCCACAGCGGACTCCGTTACGCGTTTTACCCGGTGTCCGAATTCCTGCACCACCAGGTCTGCGGTATCGGCGTCGATGACTTCGTTGATGGTCGCCATGATGCCCAGCTTCATCAGCGCCTTGATGACGTTGACAGAGCGTTCTGCCATGCGGCTGGAGAGCTCCTGCACGGTGATGGTTTCGGGTATAATGACTTCACGAACCACCTTGTCGGTGTTCATGGGTTGTTTGAGCTGAGCCTTGCGGCGTTCTTTTTCGACGGCGCGGCGCATGGACGCGATCGAACGGCTGCGCTCGACGGCATCATCGCCTTCAAGGGCTGCACCGATGGAAAGTTTTCCGGCGCGGCGGCGCGGCTCGGTGCGCTTAACCATCGGCGGCTTATGGCCGGCCTTGCTCTTGCGGCGCTTGGCGTCTTCATCGTCTTCGTCTTCGACGACTTCGCGGCGCACGGCAGGCGCAATTTCGGTGCGGGTTTCGGTGGTGGGAACGGTGACCGGCGCGGCTTCCGCAACGCGGGCCACGGTTTGTTCCGGCGCGGGCACTTCGGTGGCCGGCGGCGCCAGCGATGCGCGCAGGCTTTCTTCTTCAGCGCGTATGGCCGCGATTTCGGCTTCACGCTTGGCATCGCCTTCGGCCTGACGGCGATTTTCCTCGTCGGCCTTGAGCGCGTCTTGCAGTGCTTTCAGGCGATGGGCTTTTTCATCTTCGGTCAGCGTGCCGTGCTGAACTTCCTTGGCGAAGAGCTCCGCGGCTTTGGCTTTAAGGCCCATGGGTGCAGCTTTGACTTCCTGCACCTTGCCGTCAGCGCCCATCTCGAACTGGCGTTTGCGCTTGCGCTCGACCTGCACGACTTTCGAACGGCCGTGGCTGAAGCTCTGGCGAACCTGTCCGGTTTCCACAGTCTTCTTGAGTTCCAGCTTGCCCCCACTAAGGGACAGAGGTCTTTTGGTCTTGGTGTCGCTCGGCATGCTTCCTAACCGTACCTTCTTACAATTCTCTTCTGGGCTCTTCTGGCTAACTTCTAAATCGTGGCAACTTTCCGAACACCGGCATAGCGCGCGGCATCTTCAAGCAACGTCGTCGTCAACCGGCCCGGCAAAAGCCCCACGTGTACCGCGGCGGCTTCACGTCCCAGGGCCGTTCCCAATTCAGCGCCGGTGAAGACGTCCACCATCGGCACGTCCGGCGTCAGGGCAACAAACTTGCGACGCTCTTGGGGCGATCCGTCTGCCGCCTCGAACAAAGCCGCAGTACGTCCCGTCGCGATCTGGGCGCGTACCTTTTCCGCTCCGGCGGCCACCAGTCCGGCGCGACGCGCCAAACCAAGTTGATTGAGACAGCGGCGTTTCAGTAATTCTGCGACTGTGTCGGCCAAGTCCGCGGCAACAGAGACATCCTTGCGCGCGGCTTTGGCGAACATCCGCTTGGACGCCGCCGTTTCTATCATACTGCGGTCGGCGCTCAACCACAAACCCCGGCCCGGCAAACGGCCATCTATATCCGGTACCAATACATTTCCCGGC
>CAITZE010000389.1 GCA_903896775.1 uncultured bacterium | reverse complement strand
GCCTCGGCGTCGACGGTGGTGCGGCGGTGTTCGGCGCGGCGCTCGTCATCATCGGTGCTGCGTATTACTTCACCAAATTCTCGCGCACGATTTTATTCTGGGCGGCCTTTGTGCTGACGCGCCCGCTCGGCGCAACGGTCGGCGATATGCTTACCAAGCCGGTTGATGCCGGCGGCCTCAATCTCAGCCGCATCGCATCGTCGCTCGCGCTCGCTGTGTTCATGATCGCGGTGATTATCATCAGCGAACGCTCAAAAAAGAGCGTGATAGAAAACCCCACATCGTAAGTGCGTTTACTACCATCACTTGCAAAACGCGCTGTCCAGAGCGCGTGAGCAAATTTTAAGATGAAACACTATCCGCACTGACCTCGTTTGGTTTGTATCGGTTGTGGCGATGCGCGCTACAGCCAGCAAACTTAGGAGGCAGTTATGAAAACCACAGCAATCACTCTTGTCGCAGCGCTTACAACCGCGGGCATTGGTTTTGCGAGCACAGCTCGGGCCGAGAACTACACCCCGCCGCAGTATGCGCCTCCGAACGTCTCGGCCGAATTGCAAGGCTACGATATTGATCGCCCCGCGCCGCATATCACGCGTGTCGCGATGACCACGACTACCAGCATCAGCAGCTCCGCCATGAGCAACATCGAAGTGACGGGCCGCCCGTTGCCCGCCAACCGCGCACCTGTCGGGGTCCGCGGTACGGTTGTCGAAGCCCACAATGGTTCGCTGTTGTTGCAGCGTCCCGATGGTCTGGTCCGCGCCAACATCCCGCGTAATGCGTCGATGATCAGCCCGACGAATAGCATCGTCCCGCTGCGCGCCCAGTTCCATTCGGGCGATAACATCACCGTCTACGGCAAGCTGGATAAATCCGGCAACATCCTGAAGGTCAAAGCCGAAGTCATTTACAAGCCGACCTCCTACAACCATGCCACGCTGTTCATGGTGGAAGACGCCCCGCTCCCCATGATGGCGAAGTTTAACTTACAGCCGAGCGCCCAGTCGGCCTTGAGAAGCTATCAGGCGCATTACCAGCCGCTCTAAAGCGGCCGGCTAAAGGCTGAAAGGGGACAACTCAACAAACCGCCGCAGACTATCGCGGCGGTTCTTTTTTGCGCCATTCACGCGCCCAACATGCTGACAAAATTGCCATAATTCTGGGCATAATTCCCGGCTGTCACAGACCTGTCTCGCTTTCCCATGGCAAGGCGGGCGGCTTGGATATATAGAGTGGACATCAATCTGTTCTGCTTTGGGGACGCACCCACCATGACGATCGACCTTGACCGGCTCTTTAAAGAGCAGGCCGGCAACGCTAACGAAATCTACGAGCGCAACGTCAATTCCAAATTGGCCAAGGCGCTGCGCATCATCGGCTTCGATCCCACCTACGTCAAAGGCAAGGGCGCGCATCTGTGGGACGACAAGGGCCGCAAGTACCTCGACATGCTCGCGGGCTACGGCGTGTTCAACGTCGGGCGCAATCATCCCGGCGTGCGCAAGGTGCTGGTTGATTTCATGGAAGGCGAATACGCCTCGCTCGTGCAAATGGAAACCCCACTGTTGTGTGGGCTGATGGCCGAGCAGCTTTTGAAACGCGCGGGCTTCGGCCTCGATAAAGTTTATTTCTGCTCGACGGGCGCGGAAGGCAACGAGACCGCGATCAAGTTCGCGCGCCGCACCACGGGCCGCAGCCGCATCATCTACACCAGCTCCGCGTTTCATGGCCTGACCAGTGGCGCGCTCGCGCTCAACGGCAGCGCCGTGTTCCGCGAAAACTTCGGCACGCTCATCGACAGCGTGAAGGTACCTTACGGCGATCTGCCCGCGCTGGAACTCGCGCTGAAGCAAGGCGAGATCGCCGCGTTCTTTGTCGAGCCGATCCAAGGCAAAGGCGTCAACATTCCGCCCGCCGGTTATCTCGCTGGCGCCAGCAAACTCTGCCATGCGCATGGCGCGCTGTTTGTTGCCGACGAAGTACAGACCGGCGTGGGCCGCACCGGCAAGTTCCTGGCCCTTCATCACGAAGGCGACGTGCAGCCCGATATGGTGGTGATGTCAAAGGCCCTCTCCGGCGGTTATGTGCCGATGGGCGCGGTCTTGATGAAACAGCGCATTCACGATGCGGTGTTCTCGACCCTCGACAACGCCGTTGTGCATTCCTCCACCTTCGGCAAATCCAACTTCGCTATGGCGGCGGGCCTCGCAGCCCTCGATGTCATCGATGAAGACAAGCTCATCCAAAACGCCGAAGCGATGGGCAACCTTCTGGGCACACGTCTGCAAGCGCTGATCCCGAAGTACGAGTTCATGAAGGAAGTGCGTTGGCGCGGCCTGATGATGGCCATCGAGTTCGGCAAGCCTTCTTCGCTGGGCTTGCGCGCGGCCTGGAGCGCTGTCCACGCCTTGAACGCCGACCTGTTCTGCCAGGCCGTTACCATGCCCTTGCTGCAGGATCACGGCATCCTCACGCAAGTCGCCGGCAATCACATGACGACGATCCGCATGTTGCCGCCCTTGGTGCTCGACGAAGCCGATGTGGAATGGTTCGTGACGGGTTTTGAGAAGGTCATGATCGGCCTGCACAAATTCCCCGGCCCGGCCTGGGAAAGCCTGACGCGGATTGCCAAAAACGCGCTAGCTTAAAGCAGTGGCTTAAGCCGCGCGCCGATTGTTTTCTGAAGGACAAGAATGACGGCACTTGTTGTCGAAGGCTGGCGCGGGATTAGCCATTCCTACGCAATGGTGAACCAATACCAATTATTGGAACTCCTGAAATACAATTTCGATCTGTTTCACGTCGACGTTCCTTTCTTCAGTCCGGAATGGAATTAAACCAGAAACGCTTCCGGCTTTGATGCGGACACTCAGCAAAAACTGCGTGCGATCAAGCCGCCTGCCGAGCACACGTCAGATGGGCGCGCTGTAGATGTCATCTACCGCATTCATGTGCCGTTTCGGTTCCAGAAATCGCAAAGCAAGCGGCTTTTTGTTTTCGGCACGTCCGAGACGCAGCACATCAAGGAATATGTTACCTATCAGTCCTTGAGCGAAGGGCTTCGCAATCCCGACTTGAAAATCGTCACGCCGTCGCAGTGGTCGAAGCTCGGATTCCTGAACGCCGGATTCCGCGAAGATCGCATTGAAGTTGTCCCGCACGGCGTCGACTGCACCATCTTCAAACCGCCGTCGCCCGAACAACGCGAACAGATGCGGCGCAAACTAGGCATTTCCGAAAGCGAGTTTGTCATTCTGTCGGTGGGTTCGATGATGGCGAACAAAGGCATGGACCTCTTGCTGCGGGCCTATGCCCTCTTACGAAGGAACTATAAACACGTCCGGCTGGTGTTGAAGGATGCGAGCAGCCTTTATCGTATTTCGGGCTCCGATATTTTTGCCGCTTTGGCCAAAAGCCATCCGGATCTCGTCACCCCGGAATTGCAGTCGTCGATCATATTTGTCTCGCAGAATTTGACGCTGCCGCAAATGAGTGGCCTCTACGGCGCCGCCGATTGTTATGCGTCGCCGTATCGCGCCGAGGGTTTCAACTTGCCGCCGTTGGAAGCGGCCGCGTGCGGCACCCCCATCGTGATTACGAAGGGAGGTGCTACGGATGATTACCATCACCCGTCGTATGCGATGCAAATCGAGGGCAAGAAAATCACCCTCGGAAATGACACCATCATCGAGCCGGAGTTCGAAGATTTGGTCTTTAAGCTGGCGAACCTGATCGAAGGCAAACGCGGCGGATTGGACCGCGATCTTGCGCTCACGCTCATCGCGCAGAAGTTCTCCTGGCCCGAAGTCGTTAGAAAACTTACGGGCGTTTTTGGGCTCTAATCTCTGAGGGTTAATTAGCGCGACATATATGTCGCGGATACGAATTAACCGCCCGGAAAATGGGTCAGGAACATCCCCCCGCACCCCACGTTATATCTGCGGCGGAGCGCTTTCCGGCTGTCGCCGGAGCCTTTGCCTATGAACCACATCATTGCCCCTACCCGCGTTTTGATCGTCGAGGACGAGCCGCTTGTCGCCCTCGGCCTCAACGAATATCTGCTCGGCCACGGTTACGAGGTTTGCGCGCAAGTGGGCTCCAGTTCGGCTGCCTTGCGCGAGATTCCCGCCTGCAAACCCGACGTTGTTCTGATGGATATCAATATTGCCGGCGACCTCGACGGCATCGAGACCATCCATCGCCTGCCCGCCGCCTGCGACCCCGCCGTGATCTATTTAACGGCATACGACGATCAGGCGACGCTGGACCGTGCGCGCAGCACCAAGCCTTACGGCTATCTGCTGAAACCTTTTTCCGAACGCGAGCTGCACGCTACCATCCAAATGGTTCTGGCGCGCCGCGCCGCCGACCAGGCCGTGCGCGAAAGCGAGCAGCGCCTCGAAAGTCTGGTTGAAAAGCGCACCGCCGAGCTGATGTACGCCAACGAAAAGATGAATAAGGAACTGGCCGGCCATCACAAGGCCGAGGCCAACGTGAGTCAGTTGGCCGCGCAGATCGCTCACGACTGCAACAACGCCCTGCAGACCATCGGCGGCGCGCTGACGCTGTTGAAGCGGCGCATTGCGCAGGAGCGGTTCAAGGAGACCGACGCATTCATCGACGGCGCCATCACCTCCACCGCCGAGGCGACCAAACTGGTGCGCCGCCTGTTCAGCGTTTACCGAACTGCCGCCGCGGACGAACAGGCCGATGGCCCCATTATCGCCGCGCCGCTGAACGAAGACCGCGCCGCCGCGCCCACCGTGCACGAGATCACCGCCGACCCTGCGCTGGAGGACAAGATGGTGCTGGTGGTCGAGGATGAGTCCACGGTGCGCAGTTTGGTGTTGGACGTGCTGCAAAGCCTGGGCTGCCGCACGCTGCATGCCAACAACGGCGCGCTGGGCATGGAGATTTTACGCTCCGACCGGCGCGTCGACTTGCTGGTCACCGACATCGGCCTGCCGCAACTCAACGGCCGCAAACTCGCCGAAGACGGCCGAAAACTTCGCCCGGATTTGAAAGTGCTGTTCATGACCGGCGATGCCGACAGCAAAACGCCGGCAAATATCTCGGTCAATATCCCCGGCGCGCACACCATGACAAAGCCCTTCGCCATGGACGACCTCGCGCGGCGCATTCAAATCATGATGGCGTAAAAACCTTAGGCGCTCTGCTTTGCGCCCGTTGCTTGGAACAGCACCTGGCGGAAGTTTTTCACGGACGCCGCAAGCTCATCGACCCCGGTCATCATCATGCCGTAGCTGCATGTGGTGCAGGGCGCGTCCTTCTGCTCGAAGGAGAACATCTTGATGCGCCAGGCGATGAAGCTCGCGTTCATCCAGGCCTGGAAAATATTGCTGTCGCCGTCGAGCTTGCCCATGACGTATTTGTCGTGATCGAACACTTCGTTCTGAATCTGGCAGCACGGCATAATCGAACCGTCCCATTCGACGTTCAATTCCGAGAACTGCACCATGCAGGGATGGGTGCGGCGGAATTTCTTCGGAATATCCAAAGCGCCGCCGCGATCGAAGGCCCAGACATTGCCCTTTTCCGCGCCGCGATAAAAATCATGGGCGGCGACCGTAAGGTGCAGGCCCTTCGGATGCGTGGTCGTCGCCAGGCGGAATTTCTCTGCCACACTGCCTTCAAAGGCAAAGGGTAGATCGAGTTCCTTCAAACGCCGGTCCTGTTCCTTGATCAGCGATTCAATATCGGTCTGCCCGCCGGGCCCCGCATGCACCGTCGCCATGATGGAGGTTACGCCAACCCGCGCCAGGTCATCCAGATACGCGCGGTCCATATAATCGCCGTTGGTGAAAATGCAGATGCGCGCCTTGGGCAGGAACACGCGGATATCGCGCAGCCGCGACAGGGCATACTCCTTGTCCGCCAGCGGCTCGTTGTAGCGCGTGATGTTGATCTCGCCCTCGTAATCGATGCGCGAAAGCTGGCGCAGGATGTTGAAGAACAGATCGTCGCTCATCAGGTTCTGCGTCGACTTGCGGTCGGCGATGCTGTTCGGGCAATAGGTGCATTGGCGGTTGCAGTAGCTGGAGATTGCAAAGGCCACCAGGCTGACCGAGCGTTTGAACGCCGCCTGCGCCTGATCGTCGGACAGATCGCGGGTGAAATGATCCCACCCGACATTTTTCAAAGAGACATTGGCCATCGTTTCGGATCTCCCGCGTATCCCGCCTTCGCGTTCAATATCCGCCGCAAGCATACCACAAGGGGCATTAAATTATTTGGGCGGCAATCCGGTGCCTATAGCGGAAAATGGTTAGAGGGAGCTTAATGGGCCTTAAGCCCCTCATCCGCCTTAATAAAATCGGGGCTTTAAAAGCAGAGTTATTTCGTGGGAGCCGGCGGCGCGGCTTGGGCTGCCGCCGCCTGATTTGCAGCTTGTGTGGCCGCGCCGATCTTCTGTTTGTAGGTCTTCTTCAGCTTGGTGCGGTCGGCCACGGTGCTGGCGGCGCTATACCCGTCGAGGCATTGGCTTTTATCGGCGGCGGAGAGCGCCTTGTTGTAGCAAATCTCGTTATCGGCGGGCACGTGCTTGCGCCGCGCCTCAGCGGGCGAAACGGCGAGCACGACGGGGATCAT
>CAITZE010000388.1 GCA_903896775.1 uncultured bacterium | reverse complement strand
GCCGGGCGCGGACCGCTGGCAGGACCGGTTGTCGCTGGCGCGGTGATTCTCGATTATAAAAAAACGCCGAAAGATCTTCGCCAAGGTCTAGACGATTCCAAGAAACTCTCGGCCGCACGCCGTGAAGAACTTTATGGAATATTGTGCGCCTGCGGCGCTGCTGTGATCGGCGTCGGCCAAGCCGACGTTCACGAAATCGACAGCTTCAACATTCTCAATGCCACTTATCGCGCCATGGCGCGCGCGGTCACGTCGCTCGGGCGTATCGTCAGCGTCGCCTTGGTGGATGGTAACCGCGCGCCGCCGCTTGCCTGCGACGTCGAGACCATTATTGAAGGCGACGGAAAGAGTCTGTCGATCGCGGCGGCATCGATCATCGCCAAGGTCACGCGCGACCGGTTGATGTTGGAACTCGCCGCCGCTCATCCCGGTTATGGCTGGGAGAAAAACATGGGTTACGGCACCGCCGCGCATTGCGCGGCCATTGCTACGCTTGGCGTGACCCAACATCATCGGCGCTCTTTCGCGCCGGTACGTGAACGTCTCGCCGGCGTCGCGTCCGCGACTCAGATCGACCTGATCTGAGATTCGAAATTTAAAAATTTCCCAAAATATTTTCAGCGGCTATCGGGCTGTCGCTAGGGGTTGAGTCCCTGGAGTCCCATGGACTCAACATGTGGTGTTATCCACAGACTTCATTGCATATCTTATTAAACAATCGTAAGGCTTTGATTCTTATGATTCTTATGATTCTTATTATCAGGAGCCCCGCTGTCCCGAGGATGGCGCTTTAAAAAACGGGCCCTGCATATGGGTCCCAACCCAAACGTCTCCCGGCCTTGGCCGTGAGGGTTGTGGGGTGGGGAGGGAAGAGAAGCCTCGGATTTCAGGGGCGCATAACACCGAAGACGCGCGGGGGATCCTGAAAGGACTCCCGCGCGCACTTTGTCAGAGGCGGGACCAGATCATGCCGAAAGACTCCACAAAAGACGCCAAGGTCGCATCCAAGACCGAGACGAAGACCAATGTGATTTACAGCGGCGATTGCATCGAAGCGATGAACCGCTTGCCGGAAAACAGCGTCGATCTGATTTTCGCCGATCCGCCGTACAACATGCAGCTTGGTGGCGAGCTTCACCGCCCCGACAACAGCCGCGTCGACGGCGTCGACGATGCCTGGGATCGTTTCGATAACTTCGCCGCTTATGATGACTTCACGCAACGCTGGCTGACTGCCGCCCGCCGTATCTTGAAAGATACCGGCTCGTTGTGGGTCATCGGCTCCTACCACAATATTTTCCGCGTCGGCTCGATCTTGCAGAACATTGGCTTTTGGATGTTGAACGACATCGTCTGGCGCAAGTCCAACCCGATGCCCAATTTCCGCGGCACGCGTTTCACCAATGCTCATGAAACCTTGATCTGGTGCGCGAAGTCGAAAGACGCCAAGTACACCTTCAACTATGACGCCATGAAGAACCTCAACGAGGGCCTGCAGATGCGCAGTGATTGGACGCTGCCGCTGTGCACCGGCGACGAGCGCATCAAAGGCACCGACGGCAACAAACTGCATCCGACCCAGAAACCGGAGTCATTGCTCTATCGCGTGCTGATGGCCGCGACCAAACCCGGCGACACCGTGCTCGATCCATTTTTCGGCACCGGCACAACCGGCGCGGTCGCCAAACTTTTAGGCCGCAAATACATCGGCATTGAACAAGACGCCGACTACATCGCCGCCGCGCGCGAGCGCCTGGCCTTGGTAAAACCCATAACGGATGAAAAAATGCTCTTCACACACAGCAAGCGCTCCGAGCCGCGTATTCCTTTTGGCACCGTCGTCGAGCGCGGTTTCCTGCCGGCTGGTACGGTTCTGTCGGACCCCTCGGGCCGCTTTACTGCAAAAGTACGCGCCGACGGCACATTGATCTCTGCCACGCACCGTGGCTCCATTCATCAGGTTGGCGCAGCCGTGCAAGGCGCTCCGGCCTGTAACGGCTGGACGTTCTGGCATGTGAAAATGGGCAATAATTTGGTGGCGATCGACGCCTTCCGCCAGAAAGTCAGAGCGGAAATGGGACCGGTCCTGCAGTAATACTGCTACCGCCCTGCCAAGCGCTCCATAGCGGCTGAGGCGACGCGCGCCACATCCGTAAGCATCGCAACTTCCAGATCGGTGAAGGCTGTCGTGTACTGCCGCCACAACTGAAGATGCGCGAGCGGTTTGTCTTTATCCAACCCGATCAGAAATCCGATCCACGATCCTTTCGAGGGTTCTGCTGACGTGACGGTTGCGGGCAATTCCTTGCTCGTCGCGGGCGCCAGGTTTTTCCGGGCAACCAGAGCCTTACCGTAAGACAGCCACGGAACAGATGGTGGGGCTTGATCCCGTGCGCCGCTGCGCGTCGCGACAAAGACCGCTTGCCCACCCGAATCGGGCGCCATCAACTGCAAATGAGCGGCATCGGCAACCACCAGCGCGCGCGCGGACTCTGTCAAGTT
>CAITZE010000387.1 GCA_903896775.1 uncultured bacterium | reverse complement strand
TTTCCGCCCAACTATCTGCATCAAAGTTGGCGCGATTATCTCTATTGGGATACGGAACTGGAGCAGGCTTAAGTTCGCTTGCTTGTTTAAATGCGCTTGGACAGCCAGATCGCCAGCCGTGTCCCAGCTTTGATGGCGGTCGTCAGCGGTATGTAAGCCGGCGCGTTTTCCGCGCCGTGCCGCAGGCTGACTTCGCGGTGATGCATCTCGTCGCCGCGAAAGGTTGAGATGGTTTCCCGCAAGTCGCTTTCATCGTCGCCCAGTTGTGCTGTCTGCTCGGCGTAGTGCTCGCCGATGACATCTTCCACCGCTGCTGTGCAGGCCATGGCGGCTTCCTTGCCGAGCAGGGCTGTTGCTGCACCCAGCGCGAAGCCCGCCACATGCCACAGTGGTTCAAGCACCGTCGGGCGAACTTGGCGCGCCGACATGATCGTGTTGAATCGGGCGAGATGCTTTTCTTCCTGAGCCAGCATATCGCGCAGCACAGGGCCTGCGTCACTATGACCCAAAACAGCGAGCTGACCTTCGTAGATGCGCTTCGCGCCATATTCGCCGGCCTGATCGACGCGAATGATCTGTTCGATCAGGGTCTCGCGGGAAGGATCGCCGGGCAGCCGGTTTTCGCCAGTGATTTTCCCAGTGATTTTCCCAGTGAGTTTCGCGGTGACGCTCATGCCGTCCACCAGGCTTTGCGCAAGGCGGCCGTCAAGCTTGCGCCGGTGAGGGCCAGGGCTGCAAAGATGTTGAAGCCCGCCATGGAAATACCATGCCACAAGAATGCAGGTTCATCGCAATTGGGGTGCCCAGGCTTGCCGAGAGCACCTAGGAGATCGTTGACGGAAATCCCACGGGCGCTGCCGCCCGTACAGGCTGTGGGGCCTTCCCACCAGTGGGATTCGACCCCGCTATGATAAAGGGCGAAGCCGGCATCCAGGAGAAACAGGCCGACCAGATGAAATAAGATCACGCGCCGTGAGCGGCTATCGACCGCAGGGGTTAAGGCAAGAACACCAAAAACCACGACCAGCCAATAGGGCACGCGCTGAAGAAGGCAAAGCTCACAGGGCCACAGGTCGAAGCCGTATTGGGCGGTATAGACCGTCGCCAAAATCAACCCAGCCGCCGTCGTGACGGTCGCCGTCGCCTGCCAGCCTTTATTTTTCACGGATGCCACAATCGCCCTGCCGTTCGCCGTTGCAAGCGGCAAGTCCTATCAGGTCGGGATTCCCGGGGCAATTCAAGCCCCGGTGAGGGGCGGGCGGGGTGCATTCCAATTGCCAGGAGTGCTTTACACTGCCGTCGTCCTCGTCTATTTCCATCGCCCACCTGTGGGTCCCCAATGGGGTCCACTCTTCGAGCCCATGTGCGGGCATGGCGGAACTGGTAGACGCGCCAGACTCAAAATCTGGTGTCCTTGGACGTGGGGGTTCGATTCCCTCTGCCCGCACCATTTTACTCCCTTGGGCTCGTTAGCCCTGAAGGTGGCTCATGCGCTTTATTTTGCCTGTTGTGATCGTCCTTGCCGGCGCCATCTTTGCGCTGGCTTCGCCTGCCGAAGCCGCGCAATGCGTGACGATGATCTTCTTCGATCAAGACGGTGCTGTTATCTCAACGCCACAGCCGGTCATTGCCGTGATGATTGGCGGTCAGCCGTCCTTGAACGGTGCGGGCCCACCGCACTTCAGCAAAAAAGTCGGCGGCCCGGCACCCTGTCCCGAGAAGGCATTGGAAAAAGTGCGAGAACTGTTCAACGACTCGTGCCCATCGGAAGAGCGCCGTAAACAGGCTGCCAAGGAACATAAGGTCGATATCGCAGTCATCAACAAAGGCTGCGCCAATATGATGGAAACTCTGCGCCCTCCAGCGCCGTAATAGGCCCTCAGAAAAATCAATCTCCGAGAAAAGTCGGCGAAAATCAGATTTTAACAGTGACGCGCCCGACGGTTCCGGCTTCGGCCCAGGCGTGTGTGTGCAGCAGGCAGGCGTCGCAATGCCCGCACGGCTGAGGTTCCGAGCCCGAGAGATCCGGCGCGTAGCAGCTCCAGGTATCACCGTGTTTAAGGCCCAGTTCGCGGGCAAGAGCGGCGATCTCCGGCTTCGTCAGTGTCACCAAGGGGGCGACGATTCGCGGCGGATTGGGCACAGCTTCGGCCCACATCGCTCGGAAGGCCTGAAGAAAAGATTCCCGGCAATCGGGATAGCCTGAGTAATCCACAGCGTTGACACCGAGCCAGACCTCCGTAGCGCCGATGCCGGCGGCTTCGGCGCACGCCAAAGCCAGGAACACCGCGTTGCGTCCCGGCACGAAGGTCGGCGCGATGCCGGCTTTCATTTCGGCGACGGTACGGTCTTTGGGAATCTCGATATCGGGCTTAGCCCAGGCCACTTCAACCACATGGCGGTCGATGCCAAAGCGTTCGCATTGTTTGGCGGCATAGGCCAATTCCACATCGTGCTTCTGGCCATAGGCGATGCCCATGCTGTGGGGGATGCGGCCATGTTTTCTGGCCAGCAACAAGCAGACAGTGGAATCAAGCCCACCGGAGTGCAGAACGATGCAGCGGTTCGCGGTCATGCTACGTCGAACCGGCAAGACTCACCCAGCGAGGGGCGGCGGACCGTGACGCTGGCGAGTTCGGGGAAATGCGGGCGCAACTCGCCGGCGATCCAGCTAGCGAGATTTTCGAGCGACGGTGTGCCGAGGCCCTCGATGTCATTGAGGAAATGATGATCGAGCTTCGCGCGCACTTTATCGATGGCGAAATTGACGGTCTCGAAATCCACCACGCAACCGCTGACGTCATCGGGTTCGCCGGTCAGCGCGACTTCGACCTTGAATGAATGGCCGTGTACACGCGTGTTCTCGTGGCCCGCCGGTTTATGGCCGAAGGAATGCGCGGCCTCGAAGCCGAACTCTTTAATGATGTGAAAGCGCCCGGACATGATTACGGAATTCCCAAATACTTGTGCGTTTGCATCGACAGGCGCCACTTTGGATGCGCGAGACAATAGTCGATGGCTTGTTTGCTGTTTGCCGCGCGCGCCGGTCCGTCCATGGGCTGAAGAAACCAATGCGCGAAAGCAAGGCGCTCATAACGGTCGGGCGTACCGCCCGCTTGTGGATATACGAGCTTCAATTCGTCGCCCGCCGTCACGACCAGGTCGGCATCGGCTTTCGGACTGACACAAACCCAGTCGAGACCTTTCGGGATGGCGACCGTGCCGTTGGTCTCGACGGCGATCTTGAAATCGCGCGCGTGCAGCGCTGCGATCAGGTTTGCGTCGATTTGCAATAAAGGTTCACCGCCCGTGCAGACGACAAAGCGCTGCGCGCCACCGTTACCCTTCCAGGCGGCGCTGACGGCATCGGCCAGAGCTTCGGCGGTCGCAAATTTGCCGCCGCCCGCACCGTCGGTGCCGATGAAATCGGTATCGCAAAAGCGGCACGTTGCGGTGTCACGGTCCCGCTCCAGGCCGCTCCATAGATTGCAGCCGGCGAACCGGCAGAACACGGCGGGTTTACCGGTGTTCGCGCCTTCGCCTTGAAGCGTATAGAAAATTTCCTTAACGGCGTAGGTCATGCCTGCTTTCCGCTCGATTCGGGCGTTCACATAGCGCTTCGGGGCCTAAGAATCCAGGCTTTGCCCGGAATTGCCTTATTTAGAGCCATTTTCTGCACCTTAATTTCGGGAAGAAGTCAGGGTTCAGAGGTGTGTCTGGGCGTGATCTCCGGCGCGATGAAAACAGGCGTGATGAGGGCATCTAATGTTCGTCACAAATATTTCATCGGCCTGTCACGAAGCCCTGGCATAATTAGATTAGATGAGGTGTCTTACGCCCATCCCTCTTGAACAATCGGAACCAAGCGATGAATCACGGCGACCACATCGTATCGTCCTTCGACAATGATCTGGCACAGCTTGAGCGCCGGGTCTTGGAGATGGGCGGTCTGGCGGAATCCCAGCTGCAGGGCGCCATGAATGCCTTGATGAAGCGCGATATCGAAGCCGCCGAACACATTATCGCCCGCGATCCCGAATTGGACGATTGCGAGCGCGCCATTGAAGCAGCCGCTTTGTCGATCATCGCCCGCCGTCAGCCTATGGCCAACGATTTGCGTTATGTCTTCGGCAACGTGAAGATTGCAGGCTCATTGGAGCGTATAGGCGATTACGCCAAGAACATTGCGAAGCGCACAATCATTCTCGCGCGTCACCCTGGCGTGCCGATCCCGCAGGATATGGCGGCCCTTGGCGCTTCCGCTCAACGCACCGTGCGCGATGTCATGGATTCCTTTACCACCCGCGATGCGCAAAAGGCCGAAATGGTCTGGCAGCACGATCATGAGATCGACGATCTCGTGGCACGTGTCATGCGCCAGGTGATCTCGCGCATGTCTCAGGACATGATCAAGTCGCCGCGCAAAGACTCCGACGAGATTGAATGCTCCACGCATCTCCTGTTCATCACCAAGAACCTGGAGCGCGTCGGCGATCACGCCACCAATATCGCCGAAGTCATTCAGTTCCAGCTTTCGGGCGGATGGAAGACGGCGCCGCGCCCCAAGGGCGGCGACGATCTGCAGTCGACAGCCGGATAAAGCGCCTAAAGTTTCGTCAGTTTGGATTCAAAGGTCTTCACGTCCAGCGGCTTCGAGTAATAGAAGCCCTGAATGCTGTCGCACCCGTTGTCCCTCAAGAAGTCGATATGTTCCTTAAGCTCGGCGCCTTCGGCGACGACTTCGAGGTTGAGGCCACGTGACAGGCCGATGATGGCGCGTGCGATCTCGGCGGTGTTCGGGTTTTCCTGCACGTCTTTGACGAAGGCGCGGTCGATTTTCAGAGTTGTGATCGGAAACCGGCCCAAGTAGCTCAAGCTTGAATAGCCCGTGCCGAAATCGTCGATCGATAATCCGCAGCCCAAATCGCGCACCGCCTGCATGCGCGCAATGGCGCCTTCGACATCGTTCATCAACATACTTTCGGTGATTTCCAGCTCCAGCCATTTGGCATCGAGCTTGGAGTCCGCCAGCGCCGCCTTGACCTTATCCAGCAGGTCCTTAGCCTTGAACTGCATGGACGATACATTCACCGATATTTTGATCGGCGCGTAACCGGCATCCTGCCAGGCTTTGATTTGGAAGCAGGCCTTGCGCATGACCCACGTGCCGATATCGACGATCAGGCCGGTTTCCTCGGCCACTGGAATGAACTCGCCGGGATTGATGAAGCCATGCACGGGATCGATCCAACGGATCAGGGCTTCGGCGCCCTTCACGCGGTCTGTCTTGGGCTCGACTTTGGGCTGGTAATACAGCACGAACTCTTCATTGACTAAGGCTGCGCGCATGCGCTTTTCCAAAGCGAGGCGGTTCTTGGCCTTGGCGTTCATGTCGCTGGCGAAGAAGCGGTACTGACTGCCGCCGTCCTGTTTGGCGTACTGCATGGCCGACAAACTGTCTTTGAGCAGGTCGTCGAAATCCTCGCCATCGGTGGGATAGATGCTGATGCCGATGGAGAAGGTGACGAAGACTTCTTCGCCCTTCAGCTGGAACGGCTTCTTGATGGCGTTCAGCACTTTCTCGGCAACGATCACGCTGTCGTCGATGGCGGCGATCGGCGTCATGACCGCGAATTTATCGCCGTCGAGGCGTGCCGCCGTATCCGATACGCGAATAACTTTAGCGAGGCGTTCGGCCACTTCGCGCAGCATCTGATCCCCGGCGGCATAGCCCAGTGCATCGTTGATAAGCGTAAAGCGGTCTAGGCCCATCACCAGCAGCGCAATGGACTTGTTGGCGCGCTTGGCGTTCAGGATGTTCTGCCCGACGCGGTCGGCAAGGATGCTGCGGTCGGGAAGGCCGGTCAGGGCGTCGTGGCCAACTCGGCGGGTTTCGCCCGATGCCGCGTCGGTCTGGAAGGAATCCGACAAAATCACGGCGACGAACTGGCTGGGTTTGCCGCTGCTGTCCGTGATTGAGGTCATACTCAGGGCATGAACCTGGGCGCGGCCGTCGGCGTGTTTGGAGCGCACCGAGGGATAGTGGCGGGGCGAGGTGGTCTCTTCCCACAGCCCGTCACAGAATTCGGCATCGTTGATGTCTTCAAACAGCGCACGCGCATCTTTGCCGACCAGCGCTGCCGGATCGAAACCGGTGAGCTTTTCAAAAGCGGGATTGATCCGGCGAATTTTACCGGCGCGATCGGTCACCATCACGGCATCGGCCGTGGCGTCGAGCACCGCGCTGAACAGGGCTTCGGTTTCAACCATGATGAATCGGCTCAGCGGTAACGGGCACGCTTTTTCCAGTCACGTAACATTCTAAGTCTTTGACGGATTTTGGGTTTTAAGCGAAACCGGTTTGTACCCGCGTGTCCCCCACGCCGTCAGTCCGGATAATATTCCATGCTGCGGCGTTCACCGCAACAGACTGTTACCGGGCGTTCGCCGAAAATTCACGTAAAATCAGCAGGTTATTATACGACAGCGCGATGTGCGTTTTATCCCGACGTAAAAGTTGTTAAAATCGCGTCATGTCCTCCGGCATCGCGCCCACACCCAAGCCACCTTATTACGCCGTGATCTTTACCTCGGTCCGCACCGACAAGGATTTCGCCGGCTATGACGCCATGGGCGCGAAGATGGCCGAACTGGCGGCAGAGCAGCCAGGCTTTCTCGGTATGGAATCCGTACGCGATGGTTTGGGCATTACCGTCAGCTATTGGGAAAGCCTCGAGGCTATTGCGGCGTGGAAGCGCAATGCGGAACATCGCGTGGCCCAAAAACTTGGTAACGCGGAATGGTATGCGGCCTATCGTTTGCGGATCTGCAAAGTCGAACGCGATTACGGTACCGCAGACTCTGATCTCTAGCTGTCTTTGAGATTCTCGACCATGCGCGCAACAAGGCGGAACATATCGTCCTGATCTGCGGCCGATAGCCCTTTGACGGTGAGATTAGACACGGCCCTGGCGCCCTCCATGATCTTGGCCTGCATTTCACGCGCGCGCGGCGTGAGATGCACCAGGACGCGGCGTTTATCGACGGCATCGCCTTTACGGCGGATCAGGCCGTCACGCTCCATGCGTTGCAGGGTATTAGCCATGGTCGGCTGCTCGACATTGATGCGCCGGCACAACTCCGCCTGCGTCAGGCCGTCCTGCTCGAACAACATCACCAGCGGCGCGAATTGTCCTGGCGCCACGCCATACTCCTTCAATCCGTCCTGCAGACGCCGGTCGTAAAGACGGCCCAGGAGGCCGATCTGATAGCCGAGGGAGTCGATGCGGCGAATTGCCATAGGCAGGTCTCGATGATGGTTTTACGACGTTTGGTTTCTCGGTAACGGCGTTACTGGCTGTCGGACTTACCTTGCGTGTAGCCCTTGCTGCTCATGCAGCTTTCAAATTCGCGCGTATAGGCGTTTTCGGTTTTGACGCGATCTTGCATCTGAATGGGAGTTTCGCCCCGGCTCATGCCAGGAAGCGGATCGGTGCCTTCATGGCCGTATTCAACCTTCTGCCGGTTTTCGCGGGTGAAGGTGATGTCCTCGGCGTCACTGGCGCAGTGCTGTTCGTCGGCCCGGGCTTCCTCGGGGCTTTTGGCGGGGTTATGCCATGTGCTGGCGCAGCCAGACACGAGCACGAGCAAGGCGCAGGCTCCTGCCAAGCGCAGGGCAGTTAAGCCGTGCACGCTCTTGACCGCGCTTGCGCGACCTGTTTGTTTCGCCACCGGAACCCTCCTCAACCAACCTATTTCCGAAGCCTGTGCCTTCTCCGTCCCGAAAGGCGCAGACCCTCTACAGGAAAGATGATCGCATGGCCGCCCCAACCCAATCCAGAGCGCAATCGGGCTTTACCACATTTGAGGACATGGCGGTGGGTATGACCGCCAGCTTTGCCAAAACTGTCACAGATGCGGATCTGGTCCTGTTCGTAGGGGTTTCCGGCGACACGAACCCGGTTCACCTCGACGAAGATTACGCCGGCGGGACGATGTTTAAGGGTCGGGTGGCTCATGGCGCGCTCACGGCGAGCTTCATTTCCACAGCCCTTGGCACCAAGCTGCCGGGCCCGGGCTCGATCTATGTGGCGCAAACGCTGAAGTTCAAAGCTCCCGTTCACGTCGGCGATACGGTGACAGCTCGGGTCGAAGTCACGGCTCTGGTCCCGGAAAAGCAGTTTGTGATTTTCAAAACCCAGTGTTTTGTGCGCGATCTCATGGTGATCGATGGCGAAGCCACGCTCAAAGTGCCTCGCGCGGCCGCCTGACATCCATCCATGTCCATGCGCCTCTTCAGGACCTGGAGTGAAGTGCCTCAGCCTTTAAAAGGCGGGGTGCTGGCGCTTGGCAATTTCGACGGGCTCCATTTCGGCCATCAGGCTGTCCTCAGCAAGACTGTCGCGCTGGCTCGCGCGGCGGGTGTTGCGGCGGGCGTCATGACCTTCGAGCCGCATCCACGTGTGTTCTTCAGGCCCGACCAAGAGCCTTTCCGGCTCAGTCCTTTCCGCATTAAAGCGCGCCTGATCGAGGCTTTGGGCCTCGACTATCTTTATGTGCAGAGTTTCGACCGCGACTTCTCGCGGCGTACGGCCGAGAACTTTGTCACCGAAGTCCTACTCGGTGGTCTCGGTATTTCGCACATCGTCGTTGGTGCCGATTATGTCTTCGGCTTTCAGCGTCAGGGCAATGTGGCGCTTTTGAATCAAATGGCCGCGCAGCACGGCTTTAGCGTCACATCGGTCGGTGAATTGGCGCTGCAAGATGGCGCGCGCTACTCATCCACGAATGTGCGCAATCTGCTGAAAGACGGGCAACCGCAAGAAGCTGCCAAATTGCTAGGGCGCTATTGGGAAATTGAAGGCCGCGTCGAACACGGCGATCAGCGCGGACGGCTGTTAGGATTCCCGACTGCGAACGTCGCCTATCGCGAATACCTGCATCCGAAAAAAGGCGTCTATGCCATCAGAGCCGGCATCGACCAGGGCGTGGATACCGTCTGGCACGACGGTGTCGCCAATTTCGGCAACCGACCGACCTTCGACAAACAGGATGTGCTGCTCGAAGCTCATCTCTTCGATTTCACAGGTGACCTTTACGGTCGCCATTTACGCGTCGCTTTGGTCGATTACATCCGACCCGAACAGAAATTCGATGGTCTGGAGACCTTAAAGGCCCAAATCGCCCGCGATAGCGCGACCGCCAAGGCTCAGCTCCAAGGCCGTCATTTCGCGGCCGCTCCGGCGCCTTACGTGCCGGTTAAATGATGCGGAGCCGGCAGTTTCCCTGGGTTTTTGCCGGATGGGGAGGGGTGCCGACTGGGTGTTCACTTGAACCCCCGGACGGGCCCTGTTAGACAGCCGGCCATGCTTTTCACCTCTGCAGAGCTGTTGCGAATTAGCCGCCCCATTCCCTGAGCGGGGTGGGGATTGCTTCTATTCGCCACTCACATTTCACGCGAGGACTCTGCAGCTATGGCTGATACGCCCGATACGCAATCACCTGACTCTAAGGCGCCCGATTACCGCCCCACGGTCTTCCTGCCCGCCACCGACTTTCCGATGAAGGCCGGCCTGCCGCAGCTCGAGCCCAAATTGCTCGAACGCTGGCAGAAGATGGATCTCTACAAGCAGCTGCGCGCCGCCTCCAAAGGCCGCGAGAAGTTCGTGCTGCACGACGGCCCACCCTACGCCAACGGCAATCTGCATATCGGTCATGCACTCAATAAGATCCTGAAGGACACCATCGTCCGCGCGCGCCAGATGACCGGCTTCGACGCCAACTACGTGCCGGGCTGGGACTGTCATGGTCTGCCGATCGAATGGAAGATCGAGGAAGAGTACCGCGCTAAAGGCAAAAACAAAGACGACGTGCCGGTGATCGAGTTCCGCCGTCAGTGCCGCGACTTCGCCGCCAAATGGGTCGCTGTGCAAAAGGAAGAGTTCAAGCGCCTTGCGATTGTTGGCGATTGGGAAAATCCCTACACGACCATGAATTTTGGCGCGGAAGCGCAGATCGTGCGCGAGCTGGGTAAGTTCGCCATGAACGGCGGACTCTATCGCGGCTCGAAGCCGGTGTTGTGGTCCGTCGTGGAAAAAACCGCGCTGGCCGACGCGGAGGTGGAATACGAAGACCACACCTCGACGACGGTGTGGGTGCGCTTCCCCGTCGAGAAGACCGGCGTCGATGCGCTGAAGAGCGGCGCCATCGTCATCTGGACCACGACCCCGTGGACCTTGCCTGGCAACCGCGCCATCGGCTTCGGTGCGGGCATCGATTATGCCGTGATCGAAGTGAAGGCTATTGGCGAGAAAAGCCTCGCACGCGTTGGCGAACGCTTCGCCGTTGCGGTTGAATTGCTCGAGCAACTTCTCAAATCCGCCGGCATCACCGGCCATGAAATTGTCGCACGTGTGAAAGGCGAAGCTTTCGCCGGCACCGTCTGCCGTCATCCTTTACACGCCGGCGGCTACGATTTCCCCGTGCCGCTCTATGCCGGCGATTTTGTCACCACCGAAGTCGGCACTGGCTTTGTGCATATCGCGCCCGGTCACGGCGAAGACGATTATCATCTGGGTCTCGCCAACAATGTGCCGATCCCGGAAACCGTCGACGGCGATGGCAAATACTACACGCATGTGCCGCTGTTCGCGGGCAAGCATGTCTTCAAGATCGACCCGGATATGCTGGACGCCTTGAAGGGTGCGGGCGCGTTGCTGGCCAACGGCAAGCTGGTGCACAGCTATCCTCATTCCTGGCGCTCGCATGCGCCCTTGATCTTCCGCAACACGCCGCAGTGGTTCATCTCCATGGAGAAGAACG
>CAITZE010000386.1 GCA_903896775.1 uncultured bacterium | reverse complement strand
TTGTCGATTTCGTCGATCAGCAGAACCACCCGTCCCTGCTCGGCCGCGAAAGCCTGCCACAGTCGGCCCGGCTTGATGTAATTGGCGATATCCTTCACCCGCGCATCGCCGAGCTGGGAATCACGCAGGCGCGAAACCGCGTCGGATTCATAAAGACCGTGTTGGGCCTTGGTGGTGGATTTGATGTGCCAGGTCATCAGCGGCATGCCGAGCGACGCAGCGATCTCGTGCGCGAGGACGGTCTTGCCGGTACCGGGCTCGCCCTTCACCAGCAGCGGCCGCTCCAATGTCATGGCAGCGTTCACAGCCACGCGCAGATCGTCGGTAGCGATATAGGTGGCCGTACTGGAAAAGCGCATCGAAAACCTCGAACTCAATATCTGAAACGTAAAAGGCCACCGATCCTAAAGTGGAGCGGTGGCCAAATACAGTGAGATACGCGGAGATCTTAGGTCGGCGAAAAGCCCGGTTGGGGGAGGACCATCCGGGCTTTTCTAGAGTCTGCCTAAAATCTAGAAGGGGGAGGGATATTAGGCAGCCTTTTTCGCGGCCTTCGTCGCAACGGCGACGCCAACCTTAAAGCGTTCAGTCATCGGCGAAGTGACGTCCTTCACAATGGAGGTGGTCAGTTCGGAGACCTTCTTGCCTTCTTCGAGGGCGACTTCGATGGACTCTTGCGTCAACTTGGTCTGGATCTGGACGAACTCGACAACGGTCTTCGCGGCAGAGAGCTTCTTGCCAGCAGCGACGGCGTCTTCGAAAGACTTACCGGCCAGGTCGACAAAGTACTTCGTGAGAGTCTCGAAGCCCTTCGTGGCGGCGGTGTTGGTCTTTACCAAGGTGTCGATGTTGTCCTGATTGAAAGCGGCGAAATCGGTGAAAGTGGCGGTCATGAGAGTGATCCTTGTTCGTTATTGTTTACGGTTATTCGCTTAAGCAACGCGGCCGTAAAACAACCCAGGCGGCCGATCTTCTTAATCCGTGGTGCAGCGTCCTAATCGTTGCTGCAGTGCACACAAGATAAGATGAAGGCCTGTTTTCGTCAAGGATAAATGGTGCAGTGCACAAAGATATTTTGTGCCGAACCTAACGTGCCTATAACCTATTGAAATATATAATTTCTATGCCGCCGCCATGGAGAGCTGAGCCTCGATGGCAGCCAAAGCTTTGCCCGCTTTATCGCCCTCTGGTCCGCCGGCCTGAGCCATGTCCGCACGCCCACCACCGCCCTTGCCGCCGACCGCTGCAGCGCCGGCTTTCACCAGATCGACGGCACTGACCTTTGCGGTCAGATCATCGCTCACAGCCACCACGAGCGAGGCTTTGCCCTCGGCCACAGTGACCAGCGCGACGACGCCGGAGCCCTGCTGCTTCTTGATCTCGTCGGCCATGCCCTTCAGATCCTTGGCGGGCACGCCGTCGAGAACGCGGCCGGTATAAGCGATCCCGGCCACGGTTTTGGATTGTTGGGGCGCCGTTGCACCGTTTCCGCCGCCGCCTCCGCCACCAACCACCAGTTTCTTGCGCAAGTCAGCGATCTCGCGTTCCAGTTTGCGGCGCTCTTCCACCAGCCCTGCGATCCGGCTGGGCAGTTCGGCGGGCGATACCTTCATAGCCAAGGCCGCATCCTTGAGCATGCGTTCTTCGTCGGCGACGAAAGCCTCGGCGGCAGCGCCGGTGACAGCTTCAATGCGGCGCACGCCAGCGGCCACAGCGGACTCGCCAACAATCTTGAACAGGCCGATATCGCCGGTACGGCGCACGTGAGTGCCGCCACAAAGCTCGACCGAGAAATTCGGGCCGCCATCGGCTGATGTTCCCATCGCGACGACGCGCACTTCGTCGCCGTACTTTTCGCCGAACAAAGCCATAGCCCCGGCCTTCACGGCGGACTCAGGATCCATAAGACGCGTGGTGACGGCTCCATTGGCGCGCACCTCCGCGTTGACCTGGTTCTCGATGGCGCGCACTTCGTCGGGCGACAGCGGCTTGTTGTGACTGATATCGAAACGCAGGCGATCGGAGGCCACCAGCGAACCCTTCTGTGACACATGCTCGCCGAGCACACGCCGCAAGGCCGCATGCAGCAAGTGTGTGGCCGAGTGATGCCCGCGGACCGAGGAGCGCCTTTTGCCTTCGACGTTGAACTGCGCTTCGTCACCGACTTTCACCGTGCCTTTGGTGACCGTTCCGATGTGAACATGCAGCGCATCGAGTTTCTTCTGGGTTTCGGTGACGGTGATTTCGCCTTTGCCG
>CAITZE010000385.1 GCA_903896775.1 uncultured bacterium | reverse complement strand
GATCACGCGGGCGACGGCGTGGGTGACGCGCACGTCGGGCTTGTCGAGTTCGTAAGGCGAGCCGTTGGGCACGATCAGCAGTTCGGCGCCGGATTCAGCCAAAGTCTCGGCGGCATCCTCGAACCACATGTCTTCGCAGATCATGACGCCTAGGCGTATGCCGCGAAATGTTATTGGACCGGGCGCCGGGCCGGCGGCGAAGACACGGTATTCGTCAAAGACACCGTAATTAGGCAGATGATGCTTGAAGCGTGTAGCGACGATCTTGCCTGCGTCCAGCAACAGCGCGGCGGTGTAGGTTTTATCGTCGTCGCGCCACGGCGCGCCGACCAGCATACCCGGACCTTTGTCAGCTGTGGACGCGGCGAGATCCTTGACCGCCACAGCGACAGCATCGAGGAACGAGGCGCGGTAAATAAGGTCTTCCGGCGGATAACCGCTGACGACAAGCTCGGGAAACACAACAAGATCGGCGCCCAGCGCGGCGGCTTCGGCGCGCGCCGATTTAATCAACGCCACATTGCCGGCGAGATCACCGACGGTTGGATTGACCTGCGCGAGCGCGATCTTGAAAACGTCAGCCATGGGAGACGCCAATCATAAGCCGCGCTTACTGCGCGGCGGCGATGCGCGCGTCCTTGCCGAGTTGGACCCGCTCGTCCTTCAGCGCCTCGGCGATGAGGAACGCAAGTTCCAAAGCCTGTGAGCCGTTCAAGCGCGGATCGCAATGCGTATGATAACGATCGCCAAGGCTTGCTTCCGACACAGCCTGCGTGCCGCCGACGCATTCGGTGACATCCTGACCGGTCATCTCGAAATGCACGCCGCCTGGATGTGTACCTTCAGCGCGATGGACAGCAAAGAAGGCGCGCACTTCGGCGAGGATATTGTCGAAACGGCGCGTCTTGTACCCGGTCGAGCTTTTCACCGTGTTGGCGTGCATAGGATCGCAGGTCCACACTACCTTGCGGCCTTCACGCGTGATCGCGCGCAGCAACGTGGGCAAATGTTCGGCAACGCGCTCGGCGCCCATACGGCTGATGAGCGTCAAACGTCCCGCCTCGTTCTGCGGGTTCAAAGCATCACACAACGCCATCAGATCGTCAGGCGAGGTCTTTGGACCAATCTTGACGCCAACGGGGTTCTGAATGCCGCGCATGAATTCCACGTGGGCATGGTCGGGCTGACGCGTACGCTCACCCAGCCACAGCATATGGGCCGAGCAGCCGTACCATTGGCCGGTGGTTGAATCGTTGCGGGTTAGCGCTTCTTCGTAAGGCAGCAACAGCGCCTCGTGAGACGTGTAGAACTCGGTCTCGCGGATTTGCGGAACGGTTTCGCCGGTCAGACCACAGGCTTCCATGAACTCCAGGGTTTCCTGGATACGGTCGGCGAAGCGGCTGTACTTTTCCGTCGTCGCGGCATCGGCCATGAAACCCAGAGTCCACTGATGGACCTTATGCAAATCGGCATAGCCACCTTGTGCAAAGGCGCGCAGCAGATTGAGTGTAGCGGCGGATTGGTTGTACGCCTGCACCATACGCTGCGGATCGGGCACGCGCGCAGCAGCCGTGAATTCCATACCGTTGACGTTATCGCCACGATAGGACGGCAGCGTGACGCCGCCGATGGTTTCATCGGGCGCTGAGCGCGGCTTAGCAAACTGACCGGCCATGCGGCCCACTTTGACGATCGGCAACGCCGCGCCAAAGGTCAACACCACCGCCATCTGCAGCATGACGCGGAAAGTATCGCGGATGTTATCGGGATGAAATTCGGCGAAGCTTTCGGCGCAATCGCCGCCCTGAAGCAGGAACGCGTTGCCGTCGGCGACTTTGCCCAAGGCGGCCTTCAGCCGGCGCGCTTCGCCCGCGAATACCAACGGCGGATAGCCGCGCAGCTGCTTTTCAACAGCCGTCAGCGCGGCCTGGTCCGGATACTCCGGAACCTGGACGATCGGTTTGGTCCGCCAGCTTTCCCGGCTCCATTTTGTCGCCG
>CAITZE010000384.1 GCA_903896775.1 uncultured bacterium | reverse complement strand
TCGCGGACGCCTCGAGCGCAATCCGTTACGCATTCTTGATTCTAAAGATCCCGGCGACAAAGCCGCCGTTGCCGATGCTCCGGCTTTTACGGAACACCTCAACACCGCCTCGCAGGATTTTTTCAAAGAAGTTCAGGATGGGCTGTCAGCGCTTGGGATCGGCTTTAAGGTGAATCCCGCGCTGGTGCGTGGTCTCGACTACTACTGTCATACAGCCTTTGAATTCACGACCGATGCCCTTGGCGCGCAAGGCACTGTGCTCGCGGGCGGGCGCTATGACGGTCTCATTCAGATGATGGGTGGACCTTCGACGCCTGGTATCGGTTGGGCGGCAGGTGTCGAACGTCTGGCGATGTTGTCGCCGCAAGCGGCCGCTGCTAAACGCCCCATTGCAGTCATTCCGATCAGCGAGGGCGAAACGGCGGTGGCGCAAGGCATCGCAAATACCCTGCGTCACGCGGGCTATACGGCCGATATCGGTTACGGCGGCAATATGGGCAAGCGTATGAAGCGCGCCGACAAAATCAACGCTGTCATTGCCGTGATTCTTGGCGGCGACGAGGTGCGCGATGCCGTTGCAACGGTGCGCAACCTCGAGACCGGCGATCAAGTAAAAGTGCCGCAGGCAGACTTGATCCGACACCTTGCCGCCTACAAGTAAGATGCCATCATGAGTCTCGAAGAAAATCTCAGCAAACTTCTGACGCGCTACGATGAACTCCAGGCATTGATGAATGTCGGGAGCGGGCCGAAGTTCGCCCAGCTCAGTAAGGAATTCTCCGACCTCGGCCCGATCGTTGAGGAAATCCAGACGCTGCGCCGACTTCAGAAGGAGTTCGCCGACGCGAAAGCCCTAATCGATAGTGGCGATGCCGATATGAAGGCCATGGCCGAGGAAGAGTTTCACCGCTTGAAACCGGAAGTCGCGGCACAAGAGGCGAAAGTTCATCTCTCGCTGCTGCCCAAGGACGAGGCGGATGCAAAGAATGCCATTCTTGAAGTGCGGGCAGGTACGGGCGGGGAAGAGGCGGCTCTCTTCGCCGCGGAGCTATTCCGCATGTACGAACGCTATGCCAGCCAAAAGGGATGGAAGTTCGAGATTGTCGATCTCAATGAAACTGGACTCGGTGGCTTCAAGGAAGCTATTGCCAATGTCACCGGTCGCAACGTCTTTGCGCGTTTAAAGTTTGAGTCAGGTGTGCATCGTGTGCAGCGTGTTCCGGAAACCGAAGGCAGTGGGCGTGTCCATACCTCGGCGGCTACCGTTGCGGTGATGCCGGAAGCCGAAGAATTCGATATCGAGCTCAATCCGGAAGATCTGCGCATCGAAACCATGCGCTCACAGGGTTCGGGCGGTCAGCACGTGAACAAGACCGAAAGCGCGATCCGCATCACGCATATTCCGTCGGGCTTTTTCGTTAAGTGTCAGGAAGAAAAGTCGCAGCACAAGAACCGTGCCCGTGCCATGAGCATTCTGCGCGCACGTCTTTATGATGTGAAGCGCCAGGCGCTCGATGCAGCACGCTCGGCAGACCGCAAAAGCCAGGTTGGTTCGGGCGACCGTTCAGAACGCATCCGCACGTACAATTTTCCGCAAGGCCGTGTGACCGACCATCGCATCAACCTGACGCTTTATAATATTCAGGAAGTTATGGAAGGCGGTGGTGTCGATCAATTAGTAGACGCCCTCACAGCAGAAGATCAGGCCGAGCGTCTCGCGGCTCTCACTTAAACACCGCCATGACCGAGAAGTGGACGATAGGAAGCGCTGTTTCAGAACTTACGGCCGCCTTCGATGCTATGGGCCTTGATACGCCGCGTTTAGATGCGCGTATTCTGGTCGGCCACGCTGTAAAGCTTGAACCGTCGCTGTTGTTTGCCCGCGCCGATCGGGTATTCACAGACGAAGAGTCTCTCCTTATCCGCAGTTTTGCGGCGCGTCGTCAAAAGCACGAGCCTGTGTCGCGCATTATTGGTTCTCGCGGCTTCTGGGGTATGGATTTTGTACTTACGCCCGACACACTCGATCCGCGCGCGGACACCGAGACCCTTGTCGCCGCCGTTCTCGATTTGCGTACGGCCAGCGCCACGCCCCGTATTCTCGATCTCGGCACGGGCACCGGCTGCATTTTGCTCGCGATCCTAAAAGATTGGCCGCAAGCGACCGGCATTGGAATTGATATTAACCCCGGCGCTGTCAAAGCCGCTGCGGATAATGCTGCGCGGTTGGGCTTTGCCGCGCGCGCCGTCTTTCAGAAGGGCAGTTGGGCTGACGGTATCGGCGAAACTTTTGATATCATCGTCAGCAATCCGCCCTATATCGCGGCCACAGAATTGCCGGGTCTGGCTCCCGAGGTCACGCGTTTCGATCCGAAGCTGGCCCTGGTTGGCGGCACCGATGGCCTTGCGGCTTATCGTGCGCTTATCCCCTCGGTGCGGCGCCGTTTGGCCCCCAAAGGGCGCCTATTTTTGGAAATCGGCGCTCGCCAAGCGGAGCCGGTGGCAGGATTGCTAACGGCCGGTGGATTTCGTCTTCGGGGTCAACACCGCGATTTGAACGGAGTCGTACGCTGCCTGGAGGCTATCTCGGCCTAATTTCAGTATCTTATACGGCCACGCCCCGCAAAAAAGTGTTGGAAAAACCTGCCAAGCTGAATACCATCGGTTCTGTAGAGCGGAAGTCCCTATTGCGCTGTCCTGTAGCAAGGATGTGGTCACCAGCCGAGCGCCGTGGATTTCGCCGAATAAAGCGGTTTGGTACCGCTTTACGAGCACCCCCGAAAATAAGTTGTGCTGTCGTGGCACTTTCCTCGCCACGTCATCAGTTAAGGGCGGACGTTTTGCCCAGGGGAGATAAGCGGGGAATTGTTTTCAGAAGGTCTATTCGTTTTGATGAATAATAAGCAGCACAACAATATGAAGGGCCGTCAGCGCGGCCGTAACGGCGGTAAACCGCGTCCGGGCGGTGGCGGTGGCGGCGGCGGCGGCGGTGGCCGTAACCCAAATTTCGACGGCGGTAATAACGGCCGTATGCGCGGCAACGCGCAACAGCTGATGGAAAAATTCCTGGCCATGGCGCGCGATGCCGGTTCGGCCGGTGACCGTGTCCTCGCGGAAAACTATTTTCAACACGCCGATCATTATTATCGTGTTTTGAACGCGCGCTTCGAACAGCAAAATGGCCAGCCCAACGGTCAGCAGAACGGGCAACAGAATAACGGCCAGCAGAATAATGGTCAGCGCCCCTATCAAGGCGACGGCCAAGGCGACAATCGCGGTAACAACGATCGTCAAAATTTCGATCGTCAGGGCTATAGCCAGGACCGTTACGACGGCGGAAATCAGGGCGGCTATAATCAGCAGGATATGTCTGCGCCGCAGCATCAGCACACGCAGGCGCCGCAGCAACAGCACGTTCAACCGCAGCCTCAGCCTTCGCAGCCTCAGCCCTCGCAGTCTGTGCAATCTCCAGTACCGCAACCAGCGGCCCCCCCGCCGGAAGCAAAGGCCGCGGAAGCCGAAATTGGGTTGCCGCCCGGAATTCTCGGGATTGCTCCGGCCCTCAGCCCGGAAGTGGCTACGACCGGTGGCGAAGAAGACGGTCCGGCCCGCCAGAGCCGCCGCCGCCGCGGTCCTAAACCGGCTGCAGAAGCCGGCGAATAAGCCTTTCTTAGAAATCCAGATCGATTGGGTGCGTCCGGGCCCCATTTAAAGGGCCCGGATCCGCGCCAATAGTGAGATTCGCGGGCTTGGTGTACCTTGCAGGAGCGCAGGGGCCGCCCAATATCTTTCGGCATCTGACGAAAGGTAGAGATATGGATCTGGAAAAATTCACCGACCGCGCCAAAGGCTTCCTGCAGGCCGCTCAAACGATTGCCATCCGCGAGACCCATCAGCAGGTCACACAAGAGCACTTATTGAAAGCTCTGTTGGACGATAAGGAAGGCCTTGCCGCCCAGTTGATTAATGGCGCCGGCGGTGATGCGGCCAAGGCGCTCGCGGCTACCGAAGCTGAGCTCAAGAAACTGCCTCAGGTCCAAGGGTCCAATAGCCAGACCTATATGTCGCAGGATCTCTCTCGCGTTCTCGATCAAGCCACGCAGGCGGCCGAGAAGGCCGGCGATTCTTTTGTCACGGCTGAATATCTTTTACTGTCGTTGGCTCTCGCGAAGTCTGGCGCGACCGGCCGTATTTTCAAAGACGCCGGCGTAACCCCCCAAGCCCTCAACGCGGCTATCAAGGATTTGCGCAAAGGCCGCAAGGCTGAAAGCGTCGGCGCTGAGAATCAATACGACGCGCTCAAAAAATACACCCGCGATCTGACTGAGGCTGCGCGTGACGGCAAACTTGATCCCGTGATCGGCCGCGACGAGGAAATTCGGCGCACGATCCAGGTGCTTTCTCGTCGCACCAAGAACAACCCTGTCCTTATCGGCGAGCCCGGCGTGGGCAAGACCGCCATTGTCGAAGGGCTCGCTTTGCGCATCATCAACGGCGATGTGCCTGAGAGTCTGAAGGACAAACGCCTTTTGTCGTTGGATTTGGGCGCGCTGATTGCTGGTGCCAAATTCCGCGGCGAGTTCGAGGAACGTTTGAAGGCGGTATTGACGGACGTTATTGCCGCCGCTGGTCAAGTCATCATGTTCATCGATGAGATGCACACGCTGATCGGTGCGGGTGCGGCGCAAGGCGCGATGGATGCCTCCAATCTTTTGAAACCGGCTTTGGCGCGCGGCGAATTGCATTGCGTGGGAGCCACGACGCTTAACGAATACCGTAAGCACGTCGAGAAGGACGCCGCGCTCGCGCGGCGTTTCCAGCCGGTGTTCGTGAACGAACCGACGGTCGAGGATTCAATCTCGATCCTGCGCGGCATCAAGGAAAAGTACGAGCTGCATCATGGCGTGCGCATCTCCGACAGCGCTTTGGTGGCGGCGGCGACGCTTTCCAATCGCTATATTAGCGACAGATTTTTGCCGGATAAAGCCATCGATCTAATGGACGAAGCGGCGAGCCGCCTGCGTATGCAAGTTGATTCGAAGCCCGAAGAACTTGACGAACTTGATCGGCGCATTGTCCAACTCAAAATCGAACGCGAAGCGCTGAAGAAAGAGAAAGACGCCGCGTCCAAGGAGCGACTTGAGAGCCTTGAGGGCGAATTGCGTGAGCTGGAATCTGAGTCTGCCGATGTCACGCGCCGCTGGCAGGCTGAAAAATCCAAGCTCGCGGATTCGACCAAGGTCAAAGAGGAACTCGATCGCGCCCGCATGGAGTTGGAGCAGACTCTACGCCGCAGTGAGTACGAGCGGGCCGGGCAATTGCAGCATCAGGTTATCCCCGAGCTGGAACGCCGCCTCAAAACCGCAGAATCGAATTCCACGAGCGGTATGGTGACAGAAGAAGTGACTCCGGAGCACATTGCCGGCGTGGTTTCGCGCTGGACC
>CAITZE010000383.1 GCA_903896775.1 uncultured bacterium | reverse complement strand
GCTTCCATTGGAAGAACGCCAAGATCGAATGCCACGTTCATGCCCAATCCGCCGACATTGCCGTCGGTGTCGATTCTGCCGGCAACAAGGACGAAGGCGCAGGCGACCAGGGCATCATGTTCGGCTTCGCCGTCAACGAGACCAAAGAATTCATGCCGGCGCCGATCCAATATTCGCACGCGATTCTGCAATCGCTGGCCGAAGCCCGTCACGACAAAGACGTGGATTTCCTGGGCCCCGACGCCAAGAGCCAGCTGAGCCTGCAGTACGTGAACGGCAAACCCGTGCGTTGCACATCAGTCGTTGTCTCGACCCAGCACAGCGAAAAAGCCGCCCAGGAAACCATCCGCGAATACGTCCGCGAGCACGTGAAAAATGTGCTGCCTGAAGGATGGATGTGCGGCGAAGACAGCTTCTATGTGAATCCCACCGGACGCTTTGTCATCGGCGGACCCGATGGCGATACCGGGCTCACCGGCCGCAAGATCATTGTCGACACTTACGGCGGTGCCGCTCCTCATGGCGGCGGCGCGTTCTCCGGCAAGGACCCGACCAAGGTCGACCGCTCGGCGGCTTATGCTGCACGCTATCTTGCGAAGAACGTGGTGGCTGCGGGCCTCGCGCACAAATGTCTGATCCAGCTTTCCTACGCTATCGGCGTCTCCAAGCCGCTGTCGGTCTATGTCGACACCCAAGGCACAGGCGAAGTCGATGAAGACAAGTTGTCCAAAGTGCTGCAGGAGCTGATGGATCTGTCGCCGCGCGGCATCCGCCAGCACCTGAAGCTTAACCGTCCGATTTATGCCCGCACTTCGTCCTACGGCCATTTCGGCCGCGAGCCGGACGGCGCGGGCGGTTTCAGCTGGGAACGCCTCGACTTGGTGGAGCAGCTTGAATCCGCTTTCGGTGGCTGAGGACGCCAGCGCGGAAGCCAGGGGCCAACCGCACTCCGGCGAACGTGTTCATTTTTACGGTCGGCGGAAGGGCAAAGCCCTTAAGCCAGGCCGTCAATCCTTGCTGCAAACCACTCTACCTGGTTTACGCATCGCGATTGAAAGTGGCACACAAGCCATTGACCCTACGTCTTTTTTCGAAAAGAAACCGACATCAGTACGACTTGAGATCGGCTTCGGCAGCGGCGAACATATTGCAGCACAGGCTGCAGCAAATCCTGACGTCGGCTTTATCGGCAGCGAGGTCTTTGTGAACGGCGTGGCCTCGCTTACCCGCTATATAGAAGAGCGCAAAATCACGAATCTGCGGATTTTCGATAATGATGTGAGGCACTTACTTCCCGCGCTCGCGGACAACAGCCTTGCCCGGGTCTCGCTGCTCTTCCCCGACCCCTGGCCCAAAGCCCGCCACGCCAAGCGGCGATTTGTCAGCGCCGCCATGCTGGACGTGATGGCGCGCTTGCTTATGGATAATGGTGAGCTGCGCATCGCCAGCGATCATCCGGTCTATGTGGAATGGACCTTGCTGCACGCACCTCAGCATCCAGCCTTCACCTGGTCCGTGACGAATTCTGAGGACTGGCGCATCCGTCCCGCCGACTCGGTTGCTACGCGGTATGAGGAAAAAGCCATCGCCGCTGGCCGCACACCGACTTTCTTGAATTTTGTGCGAAAGTCGCGCGCGGGTTAGACCCGGGCCTACGCCTTCAAAATCCTTGTGTTCTGCGGAAAATCGCCCTATATCACGGCCATCTTCTGCATGTTTGATGACTTGGGAAGTGGGCCGATTGCCCACTTTTTTTATTGCCCGCTTCCCAGTTGAGGACAAGGGCACTTGGAACGACTGCCACAGCTTGAAGCGCGCGTTGAGCCAACCTTGGAAGCCATGGGCTTCGAGGTGGTTCGCATCGCGCTAACCGGAAACGAAGGCCGCCGCACACTGCAAGTGATGGCGGACCGGCGCGACGGCAGTTTGATCTCGGTCGAGGATTGCGCCGAGATCAGCACGGCGCTTTCGGCCATCTTCGACGTCGAAGACCCGGTATCGGGAAACTACGATTTGGAAATCAGTTCGGCCGGTATCGATCGGCCTCTGACCCGGCCCAAGGACTTTAAGACCTACGCCGGATTTCTGGCCAAGGTGGATACCAAGATGCTGGTCGACGGCCGCAAGCGGTTTCGCGGGCGGCTTGAGGGTCTGACGGCGAACGGCGACGTGGCGATGAAGATCGACAACGCTGAAGTGATTATCGCCATGAACAATATCAGCACCGCGAAACTGGTGCTGACGGACGAATTGATCGCGGCGACCGCAAAACGCCCCACGCCCGCGGAAAACGACAACGACGACACTCAAGACGATACAGAGAACAACGCTTAAATCTGGAGAAAGACTATGGCTCAAAGCATCGGTATGGCGCGCCCGGAATTGGTGCAAGTTGCGGACACTGTCGCCCGCGATAAAGGCATCGACCGCGAAGAGGTCTTCCAGGCCATGGAACAAGCCATCCAAAAAGCTGGCCGTTCCAAATACGGGCACGAGAACGACATACGCGCCGCCATCGATCGCAAGACCGGTGAGATCCGTCTCGCACGTTATCTGACCGTGGTGGAAACCGTCGAAGACGAAAACACCCAGCTGACGCTGGCCAAAGCCAAGAAGAAAGATGCCACGATCGAAATGGGCGGCGTCATCGTCGATCCGCTTCCGCCGATCGACTTCGGACGCATCGCGGCCCAGACTGCCAAGCAAGTCATCGTACAGAAAGTGCGCGACGCCGAGCGTGCGCGTCAATTCAC
The DNA here is from genome assembly GCA_903896775.1 of uncultured bacterium. Taxonomy (GTDB): domain Bacteria; phylum Pseudomonadota; class Alphaproteobacteria; order Rhodospirillales; family Rhodospirillaceae; genus SHVO01. The sequence goes on along the minus strand of CAITZE010000383.1, from coordinate 553 downwards.
CGAGTACAAGGATCGCGTCGGTGAGATCGTCAACGGCCTCGTTAAACGCGTCGAATTCGGCAACGTCATTGTCGATTTGGGCCGCGCTGAAGGCTTGCTGCGCCGCGACGAATTGATCCCGCGCGAGCATTTCAAGAACGGCGACCGTGTGCGCGCTTTTATCATGGACGTGCGCGAAGAACCGCGTGGTCCGCAGATTTTCCTGTCGCGCACCGCTGGCGAATTCATGGGCGCGCTGTTCAGCCAAGAAGTGCCGGAAATCTATGACGGCATCATCGAGATCAAAGCCGTTGCCCGCGATCCCGGCAGCCGCGCCAAGATCGCCGTGATTTCAAACGACAACTCCATCGATCCTGTCGGTGCTTGCGTTGGTATGCGCGGCTCGCGCGTCCAGGCGGTGGTCGCCGAACTGCAGGGCGAGAAGATCGACATCATCCAGTGGAACCAGGATCCGGCGACCTTTGTCGTCAACGGCCTGGCTCCCGCGGAAGTGACTAAAGTCGTGCTCGACGAAGACTCAGGCCGCATCGAAGTGGTGGTGCCGGACGATCAG
>CAITZE010000382.1 GCA_903896775.1 uncultured bacterium | reverse complement strand
GAGACGTGCACCAGACCTTCGACACCGGCTTCCAATTCTACGAAAGCGCCGTAGTCGGTGATGTTGGTGACGCGGCCCGTGAACTTCGTGCCGACGGGGTACTTGGCGGCCACACCTTCCCACGGATCGGCTTCATGCTGCTTCATGCCGAGCGAGATGCGCTGCGTTTCGGCGTTGAAGCGGATGACTTGGACTTTCAGCTGTTGGCCGACCGACAAAGCTTCGGAGGGATGATTGACGCGTTTCCACGAGATATCCGTGACGTGCAGCAAACCATCGACGCCACCGAGATCGACGAAAGCGCCGTAGTCGGTGATGTTCTTCACAACGCCGTCGAGCACTTGACCTTCCTTCAGGTCTTCCATCAGCTTCGAGCGTTCGTGCGCACGGGTCTCTTCCATGACCGCACGGCGCGAGACGACGATGTTGCCGCGCGCGCGATCCATTTTCAGGATCTGGAACTGCTGCGGGCTGCCCATCAGGGGCGTGATGTCGCGCACGGGGCGGATGTCGACTTGGCTGCCGGGCAAGAACGCCACAGCGCCGTTGAGGTCGACGGTGAAGCCGCCTTTGACGCGGCCGAAGATGATGCCTTCGACGCGGCTTTGCTTGGTGTGCAGTTCTTCGAGCACGTTCCAGGCTTCTTCGCGGCGCGCTTTGTCGCGGGAGAGGATGATGAGGCCGTCGCGGTCTTCGTAACGCTCAACGAACACGTCAACGCGGTCGCCGGATTTCATTTCGGCTTCGCGGCCGGTGCGGGCGAATTCTTTAAGAGCAATGCGGCCTTCGGACTTGAGGCCGACGTCGATCAACACGAAGTCGTCATCGACGCGCACGATCGTGCCTTTGATCACGCTGCCTTCGATGGTCGGGCGGGTGTTGAATGATTCTTCGAGGAGGGAGGCGAAGTCTTCCTTCACCGCCAAATTGGATTGAGCCATTTGGAGAAACGTCCTTCTTTTCTTCTGATCCAGGCCGCCGGTTGGGTCCGGTGGTCTTGGTGACATGAGAGCGGGACCGGACCATTCCGGCTTTGCCGCCTAGCAACGCTTTTGATCAGCGTTTTACTTTAGAAATTATGTAAGCCTCGGCTTGCGCGAAGGCTTCGTCCGCGGACAATGCGGTGGTGTCCAAAATCCAAGCGTCGTGGGCTGGGACCAGGGGCGCAACGCTGCGGTCTTTGTCGCGGGCGTCGCGCGCCTCCATATCGGCGCGAACGCGCGCTTCTATATAGGTTTCACCCTTATCCCGCAACTCTTTGACCCGGCGTTGGACGCGCGCTTCCAGGCTCGCGGTGACGAAGAGTTTGGCGGCAGCATCGGGGCACACCACGGTACCGATATCGCGCCCATCCAGCACCGCGCCCGACTTTCCATGAGGCGGCTGTTTGGCGAAATTCCGCTGAAAATCAAGGAGGGCCGCGCGCACGCCGGGAATGAAGGCGACCTGCGAGGCCGCGACGCCAGCCTGCTCTGTGCGTAAATCTGATGGCGAAAATGACGCGATATCAAGCGTTTGTGCGGATTTTACCGCATCGGCTTCCAGGGCCGGATTACCGCCGGCCCGCAAGGTCGCCACCCCCGTCGCCCGATATAAAGAGCCGGTATCGAGATACGCGAGATTGAAAGCCGCCGCCAAGCGCCGGGCCAGGGTGCCCTTGCCCGCAGCCGCCGGTCCGTCGATGGCGATAACGAGCGGCTGGATCACGCCAAATCCCGGGATTCGATGGCAGCCCCCAGGCCGTTCATAAGCCCGATGAAATCCGGGAAGCTGGTGTTGATGGCTGAAGCATCATCGACCGCAATAGGCCGATCACCCACCATGCCCAGCACCAGGAACGACATGGCGATGCGGTGATCGAGTTCCACGGGGATCGTCACGCCGCCTATAATAGCGTTGCCGCCCTTCACGATCAGGGATTCGCCTTCGGCCCGGGCCGAAACTCCACAAGCCACCAGGCCGTTGGCCATGGCGGCGAGACGGTCGCTTTCTTTGACCTTCAGTTCGCCGAGACCATCCATGCGGGTCTCGCCTTCGGCACAGGCCGCCGCCACCGCCAGAATCGGGTATTCGTCGATCATGGAGGGGGCCCGCGCGGCCGGCACTTTGATGCCCGTCAGAGCCGAATACTTCACTTCCAGATCGGCCACGGGCTCGCCGGCTTCTTCGCGGCGATTGGTGTAAGCGATATCGGCGCCCATCTCCTGCAATGTGTCAAACAGGCCAATACGGAGAGGGTTTATGCCGATATTTGGCAAAATCAGGTGCGATCCTGGCACTAAAAGCGCCGCAACCACCAAAAAAGCCGCCGAAGAAGGGTCCGCAGGCACATTTATGGGCCGCCCCGACAGTTCCGGCTGGCCTACGACCTCGACTTTGTACCGCGAGGGGACGCTTTGAAGCCCAATCGAGCCAACTTTTGTCACTTCGGTGCGCACGTCCACGCCGAAGTATTTGAACATGCGCTCGGTATGGTCGCGGCTGGCGGCGGGCTCGGTGACGGTGGTGATGCCGGGGGCATGGAGGCCGGCCAGCAGCACCGCCGACTTTACCTGCGCCGAGGCGATGGGGCTGTCGTAATTGAGCGGCATCGGCAGCGGCGTGCCGGTCACGGCCAGCGGCAAACGGCCTCCGGCGCGGGTAGTGAAGCGGGCTCCGGCTTGGCTCAAGGGCTTTGTGACCCGGTCCATGGGCCGGCGGCGCAAGGAGGCATCCCCGGT
>CAITZE010000381.1 GCA_903896775.1 uncultured bacterium | reverse complement strand
CGATTATCGCGCGCCAGATCCCCGTAGGACCGCGACAGAAGGCCGGTTATCTTCGAGCCGGTCTTTTTGTCCAAATGGGGGGATAACAATGCGCCTTAAATTCTTGAGTCTCGCTGCAATGCTTTGCTCGCTCATGACCATAGGGGCGCACGTCACAAGCGCATGGGCCGCCGAAACCCGCATGGCGCCGATCCCCCCGGAAAAATACACCCCCGCTCAGAAACAAGCGGTGGCCGATTTCGAAAAAGCGCGCAAAGCGCCGATTTCAGGACCTTGGATTCCGCTTCTGCGCAGCCCTGAGCTTATGACCTCCGCTTTTACGATGGGCACTTACGTTCGCTACAATCTCAGCATTGGTCCGATGTTGACGGATTTCGGGATCATGGTGGTCGCGCGCATTTGGGCGATGGACTTTGAGTGGTCCATTCATGCTCCCCAAGCTCTTAAAGAAGGTGTGAGCAAAGACATCGTCGACGCTCTCGCCGACGGCCGCCGGCCCACTGGTATGAGCGACGATCAGGCCTTGGTTTATGATTTCAGCACGGAACTGCAACAAAACCGCCGTGTTTCCGATGCGACCTATGATCGCGCCGTCAAACGTTTCGGTGAAAATGGCGTGATCGACCTTGTCGGTCTTAATGGTTACTACACAATGCTGGGAATGACTTTTAACACCGCGCGCATCTCCGCACCCGACGGCACCAAACTGACGCGCTTCCCAGAGTAGTGACTTTAATCCTCAATATTCTATGGCTGATCTTCGGCGGATTGCCGATGGCTTTAGGCTGGCTTATTGCCGCGGCGCTCATGGCGATTACCATTATTGGTTTGCCGTGGGCGCCCGCTGCTCTGCGGATTGCCGGTTACACGCTTATGCCCTTCGGCAATCAAGTGCAGGATCGAGACACCGGCGTAGTCAGCGCCTTCGGTAACATCATTTGGTTTCTTTTGGCGGGCTGGTGGCTCGCTCTCGGCCATTTGATTTTGGCTATAGGGTGGGGCGTAACAATCATCGGCCTCCCCTTTGCCTGGGCACATTTGAAACTTGCCAAGCTCAGTTTGATGCCTGTTGGAACCGTGATCGTTCCAATTAGCTGATGCCGATCTTGAGTCATCGTGCGCTGCAGCAGTCTCTAAAATTTCTCGAAATTTCGCAGGATTCCCGTCTCCCTAACGTCAAATTTAACACGTTTAATTATGCGATCTGTCATAAGTTCCGCCAGCGCATGTAGCGCCGTTTCTTTATTGCACATACGTAATGTAGTTACGAAAGAAACGGGACTAACCTTTTAAGTGTAAAACTTGGCTTTCAGGCGTGGTCTAGGGCTTGCCATGCAGTTGAAGGCGTTCACCGCCTCATTAAGATTTGACTCACATGGACGACAATCTTCGTAATTCAGAACGCAATCGCGCGCCCTTTAACTTGGGCGATGACACGGACAAATCCTGGTGGGGACGTGTCTCGTCCTACCTGCCACGTTCGCAAAAGTGGCGCTGGATGGTTCCGTGGTCTCTCGCAGCCATGGGCGTCGCCGTAACAATTGCGTGGGTCTTGCAACCCGCACCTCAGGCGCCTCAACAATTTGGTCGTCCTGGTGGCGGACCTGGTGGTGGCGGAGGCCGACGTGGCGGTGGCGGCGGTGGTCTTGCAGCAGCGCCTGTTGCACAGCAAGCCGCACGCGGCCAAGACGGCGCAGCGACATCCGGCACTGCAAACGCACCGCGAGGCGCGCGTTCCGCTGCAGCTGGAGCGGATTTGGGTACGCCCGTCGGAGCCGCTATCGCGCGCGTCGGCGATATTGATGTGAATTTGAACGCTCTTGGCACGATTACGTCAGCGGCTGTCGTCACTGTGAAAGCGCAAATCAGCGGGCAATTGCAGAAGATTGCGTTCGAAGAAGGGCAGCTTGTTCAAAAGGGCGACTTTATTGCCCAAATTGATCCACGCAATTACGAAATCCAGCTCAGCACCGGGAAAGCTAATCTCGAGCGCGATAAAATCCTGCTGGAAAACGCCAAACGCGATTTGGAACGTTATCAAGCGTTGATTGCTGAGAATGCCATCGCGCAGCAACAAGTCGATACACAGCGCGCGACAGTTGGCCAGTACATGGCGG
>CAITZE010000380.1 GCA_903896775.1 uncultured bacterium | reverse complement strand
TCTGCCATTTGGAGCTTGAGCGCTGGTTTGACCCAACCGATCTTCCACGGCGGCGAGCTGTTGCATAAGAAGCGCGAAGCCGTCGCGGTGTTTGACGGCGCAGCAGCGCAATATCGCGGCACAGTAATCAAGGCCTTCCAGAATGTCGCCGACGTGTTGCGCGCGTTGCAAGCCGACGCCGACGCTGTCAAAGCAGAATTACAAGCCGAACGCTCTGCGAGCCAAAGCCTGACGATCGCGCAAAACAGCTATCAATCCGGCGCGATAACCTTCCTGACTCTGCTCGATGCACAGCGCAGCTACCAACAGGCGCGTATCGCTCTCGTACAAGCCCAATCCAACCGCTACGCCGATACTGCCGCATTATTCGTCGCCTTGGGGGGCGGATGGTGGAACCGCGCGGATGACAAACCCGAAACCAAAGTCAGCGCGAACAACTAGCCAAGCGCCCACCAACCAAGGGCACAATGGGGATTTGAGATGAATATAACGACAAAGCGCATGATCATCATGCTGATCGCGGTCAGCGTAGTGCTCGGCTTGGTCTTCGGCTTTGGTGTCTTCAAAGGCATCATGATTAAGAAGTATTTTGCTTCAGCGGGATCGCCGCCGCAAACCGTCTCCACGACCGACGCTAAGTTCCAGGACTGGCAGCCGACGCTTTCAGCCGTAGGGTCTTTGCGCGCCGTTAAAGGCGCTGATCTCTCCCTGGAAGTGGCGGGCATTGTCGATGAAGTGTTGTTCAATTCCGGCGACGAAGTAAAAGCCGGCACCGTATTGCTGCGCCTGCGCGCCGAAGATGATGAAGCGCGTCTGCGCGCCCTTGAAGCCAGCTCGCAACTGTCGCAGAGCGTCTACGACCGCGACCGTAAACAATTCGAAGCCAAGGCCATCAGCCAAGCCGCGCTGGACGTCGATGCCGCCAATCTCAAGAACGCCGTAGCTGCAGTGGAGCAGCAACGCGCGCTTGTGAATAAGAAGATTGTCAAAGCGCCGTTCAGCGGCCGCCTTGGCGTGCGTGTTGTCGACGTCGGGCAGTATCTGAATCCGGGTACGGCAATTGTCACGTTGCAGGCGCTGGACCCGATCTACGCCGATTTCTATTTGCCGCCGACGCAAGTCAATCGCATTGAAGTTGGTCAGAAAGCCGCGGTGAAAGTCGACAGCGATGCGGCGACCGGTCTCGATGGCCAGATTTTGGCGATCAATCCCAAGGTTGATGCGACCACCCGGAACGTCTTGGTCCGCGCGACTTTGAAAAATCCGACGCAGAAGCTTCTGCCCGGCACGTCTGTGACTGTCAGCGTCGATACCGGCAAGCCGCAGCGCTACATCACGCTGCCGCAGACCGCCATCACATATAACCCTTATGGCGATACCGTCTTCTTGGCCAAGGATAACGGCAAGGACGACAAGGGTCAGCCGAAGTTGGCGGCGCGCCAGACGTTCATCGTCACCGGCCCGACGCGCGGCGACCAAGTCGCGGTTTTGGAAGGCGTCAAGGAAGGCGACGTCGTC
>CAITZE010000379.1 GCA_903896775.1 uncultured bacterium | reverse complement strand
CCGGCGTCGATGGAGCCGAAGTCGAGCGCCTGATTGCCGCGCGTTTGGCGGCCCGCAAGGCGAAAGACTTCAAGGAAGCGGACCGGATTCGCGATACCATTGCCGCCATGGGCGTCCTCATCGAAGACAGTCCCGCTGGAACCAAATGGCGCGTGGCAGAGTGACATCATGAACGTATCGTCCGATACCGCCAAGTCGATCTCCATGCTCGAGAAGCTGGTGAGTTTCGATACCGTTTCGCGCAATTCCAATCTCGCCTTCATCGATTTTGTCATCGGACTGTTGAAGCAACACGGCATCGAAAGCCGGCTGGTTCATAACGACGACCGTACCAAAGCAAACCTGCTTGCGACGATTGGCCCTCGCGTCGAAGGCGGCGTGGTGCTGTCCGGCCATACCGACGTCGTGCCGGTTGACGACCAGGAATGGCATACCAATCCCTTCGATGTTGTGGAAAAGGGCGGGCTGCTGTACGGACGCGGCACCGCCGACATGAAGAGCTTTCTCGCTATTATTCTTGGCGCGCTCGACACTTTAACTGCTGCTCCCCTGAAGACGCCGCTGCATCTCGCTTTTTCCTACGACGAAGAAGTCGGCTGCCTGGGCGCACCGTCTCTGATCCGCTTGCTCAACCGCGAACTGCCGAAGCCGCGCGCCGTCATTGTCGGCGAGCCGACCGACATGAAAGTCGTGAGTGCGCATAAAGGGATCACCGGAATGCGCACGACCGTGACTGGTCACGAATCTCACTCGTCGCAGACGCACCGTGGCGTCAGCGCGGTGATGGTGGCCGCAGACCTCATCCAGTTCCTGCAATCCCTTTCAGCGGAAGCTGCTGAGAAAGGCCCGCATAATGGCCTGTTCGAGCCGCCGCACAGCACCATAACTGTTAATGTCATAAAAGGCGGCACCGCGCTGAATATCATGGCCCGCCACTGCACATTCCATTGGGATATCCGCGTCCTGCCCGAAGATAATCCGGAGCGTTATCTCGAACGCTTCAGGGCCTATTGCCGCGATGTTGTGCTGCCCCGCATGCGCGCGATTTCGCCGACCTGCGACATCGAAATTTTTGCCCGCGAGCCCACGCCGCCTTTGAAACAAGAAACGGATTCCGAAGCCGAGCGGCTGTGCCGCATGCTGACGGGCGACAATGTGACTCGCGCGGTGGCCTTTGCCGCCGAAGCGGGACAGTTTCAACAAAGCGGCCTGTCGGTCGTAATTTGCGGGCCCGGCTCGATTACCCAAGCGCACCAACCCAACGAATTCATTTCGGTTGCACAGGTCGACGCCGGAACGCGTTTCCTGCACGATCTCGTAAAACATCTGTCACGCTGATATCGGAGAGCGGCATGTCCTTGTCTAGTGCCGCTAAGATTATCATCGTAGACGACGTCGCGATGATGTTGACAGGGCTAAGGCGCGCACTCACGCAGTTGGGTTTTAGCGATATTATCGAGGCGCATGACGGAGCCCAGGCTTTCGCGGCTTTAGAAGCGAACACCGACACGGCGTTGATTATTTCGGATTGGAATATGGAGCCTATGGACGGGTTGGCATTGTTGCACGCCGTTCGCGCTGACGCCCGCTTCCGAGACTTGCCCTTTATCCTGGTTAGCGCCAATGCCGAGATTGTGCGCGATACCGCTGCAGCGGCCGGCGCATCGATGGTGCTGGCGAAGCCCTTCGACGTGAACGCTTTGCGTGCAGCGATCACCGCATTCAGCGTTTAACTTCAGGCTTTTTTTGCCGGTGAGGCCGATTCAGCATTGGCCCGACTTTTCATGATGCTTTTGCCGGTGGCGAAACGCTTGGCGAGAAACTGATAGGTCACCGTCATAGCCTTATCGACTTCCTGGCTCCGCACCATTGCCAAGTTCTGCCATTTGGCCAGCACTGGGTCCCATTCCATCATAATGAAATGCAGGTCGTCGCGGGCCCGACGCACGGCCTTAATGATATCTTCGATCGCCATAAGCGCGCTCAGCACATCGGCGGTTTCTGCATCGATATTATTAAAGATCGTGTCGGTTTCAGCGACGGCTTTAACCATCAGCAGCTTTATGCGACCAAGATCCGCAGCCACGCGCTGATCGGCCGAATACACCTTAATAAGAACTTCGACATTGGCCCGAATCTTCAGCAACTCGCGAGCACGGTCGCGCAGCGCTTCGATATAACAAATCTCGCGCGCCATTGTTTCAATACGATCCAAGACCTTTTCGGATTGTGTCGGATCAATACCCAGCGCTATCGCGGCTTTGGTGAAAGCATCTTTCAGCGCCCGCTTATTAGAGTCATCGGACATGATCTTTTTCAGATCGTCCTGGCTCGCGTAAACAATCGGTTTGCCCGACATCCACGATAACAACTGAACTTGAAGCCGGTCGCGCGCAATTTGCTTGTGCTTGCGCGCAACAGTCCATGACGCCGTGCCGTTGAGAATCTCATTGGGAATTTCGTCGCCAGGCCGAATGTCGGGCACATAGTGCAAACCGGCTTCGGCGCGATCGATCAGCCGATCATCGTGGCTGCCGGGTTCGATGAAAAACGTCGACCGCAAATGTTGAAGCGAAATGTATCCCTGACCTGCGCCCATATCGACGGCGAACATCGGCTTCTTGGGGTGACCTTTAAGCTCGAAATGTGCGCCGGGAGCCTGGAAGACTCGTGCCTGAAAATCGAAATGCGTATTACGCGGCCCCGCGGCGGGCGCTGGTGCATCTGTCTGAGAAGAGTCGCTGGTCATGGCCTCGAAGTTTCTGCAATCGCTCGTCTTGCCCATGGGGCTCGACCGGCGCCAGCTTTACAAATTTATTCGTCCATTCGGGGCTGGGCGTGGAGCGGGTAGAGGGAATCGAACCCTCGCCTAAAGCTTGGGAAGCTTTCGTTCTACCATTGAACTACACCCGCGAAACACGCCCGTTAGCAACCAGAAACTAGCCATTTTGGTATCGGCGGACAACAGCGGATTCGGGCCTTGCCACAGTATTGGCACAGTGGAAGGCTTTTAGATATGGCATCGATACGTAAACGTGGCGACAAATGGCAAGTACAGATTCGGAAATTAGGTCATCGGTCCATCACAGAGACATTCACCTTAAGGTCGAATGCGTTAGCTTGGGCTAGAAGGATAGAATCTGAAATTGAGCGCGGACTGATTAGTCCAAATTTCGGAGCAACTACCTCGACAACCCTTTCCGAGCTAATTGAGCGGTACATCGACTCGGTCACGCCTAAGAAGAAAAGCCGTGTGCAAGAAACGAATCGACTACGCAAGTTGGCTAAATTGAGCTTCGCCAAGTCTTGCATCACAAATATTACCACCGACGAGCTTGCTCGCTTCCGAGACCAACGGCTTTCCGAAGTCGGCACTCAAGCGGTTCGACATGACCTCAACGCGCTATGCCAAGTGTTCTCCGTTGCGATCAACGAATGGGGCGTCCCTTTAAATTCCAATCCACTGGCGCACTTAAAGAAGCCTCCAATATTCCCTCCAATGTTTCCGGTTTCAAAAGTCGCTAAAATATATCGAGGCCATATATCGTGTTTTAGGTAGGGGCAGTGGCCGTTTCATTCCAGGGAATACTGACAAATTCAAACCCGCCCTGAAGCGCCCCCTAGAGAGTCATTAGGAGCTCTTCCAGTGCGAACTGTGGCTTCAACTGTCGATTTGCGGTTTTACCTTTAGATGTGAATCGAGGGCGCTTGATTACCGATTTTAGGGTGGTCTAAAGACACTAATTAGTCGAGCTTCTAGACAGCAATTCTTCTGGGGAAATTGGTAGGGATTAGAAGCCATCTCGGAGCCGGATGTAGATCGGCGTACTCGAGTTATTCGGCTTCACCTTGTGAAGAGTAAAATGTCTCGCCACAGTGGCGTCACAACGTCAGTAACTACGTGCTGCACAGGGATTAGATTTTGTGTATAATTCGGTTCGGTAAGGCCTGGATTCAGTGGATTTCTGAACAAAGGACTTCCCCTCGCCTAAAGCTTGGGAAGCTTTCGTTCTGCCATTGAACTACACCCGCGAAACATGCCCACCGCTCGCTGGATCGCTCTTAGAACCAGCGCTTTGTATGATTTTTCATAGCATATTACATATCGCGCGCAAATCAGCGGAAAGGCAACTGCGCTCTTGCCTTGCCAACGGCATCACCCTATAGGCCTCGGGGCTATCACTGGACCTCGGAGAGGTTGCGCCGCATGGAAGCTTTCCTGATTTCACTGGGCGTTGTTGCGGTCTCGGAGATCGGGGACAAAACGCAACTGCTCGCTTTGCTTCTTGCCGCACGTTTCAAACGTCCAGGCCCGATTATCGCCGGCATTCTTCTCGCAACGATCCTCAACCATGCCGTCGCCGGCTTAGTCGGCAGTTGGGTGGCCACGCATGTAGACCCAACAATCTTGCGTTGGGGATTGGGTCTTTTATTTATCGCTATGGGCGCGTGGGCACTTGTTCCGGACTCTCTCGGGGAAGAAACCGGTGTCAAAGATGCCACGACCACCGTGGACATCTTGTGGATCACCACCGTAAGCTTTTTTATCGCTGAAATCGGCGACAAGACGCAAATCGCCACAGCCGCCCTGGCTGCCCGGTTTGACTCCCTTGTAGCTGTCGTAGCCGGCACGACGACGGGTATGCTGCTGGCCGACGTGCCAGCGGTTTATTTGGGGCGCCTAGCGACCGAAAAGCTACATGGCCCATGGGTGCGCTATGTCGCCGCGACCATTTTTGTCGTCATGGGGATTGTGACCCTGATGGCGGATTCACTCGACAACTTGTTGAAGCCCTAAATTGATCAGCAGCGGTCTATCCCGTGCCCACGTCCACCCCTTATACGAGCCTTAACTTCCCGATTTCTTTGCGCTGGAGCCGCTGCGATGGATTTGACTACGACACTAATTTTATTCGCGTGCGAATTGGCTGTGTTCGGCCTGTGTCTCTGGCGGGACCGTCAGCCCCCAAATCCGGCCAAGCCACGGCTCTTTCCCTATCGGCTCGTTATGTTGACCGCGATCATTTTATTGCTGACGACATTGGCTCACATCATCGCTTTGGTGACTGGAAACCCAGTGCTGCCGCGTCGAAAAATGGGCACTTAGGCCATTCGCTAAAATGCACCGCACGGGAGTAGATTCTCAGTAAAGGCCTTGAGATCTCCACCTTCAAAAAGATGCCCTTGCACGCCAGCAGCAGCCGCGGCTTCAAGATCGATGAGCTTGTCACCGATTAAGAAGCTGTGCTCCCTCTCCACCGGCCACGTTTTCAGAAGGTCTAATATCATGCCGGGCGCTGGCTTACGATGCGACGAGGACTTGG